>CADEEU010000210.1 GCA_902826385.1 uncultured Acidobacteriota bacterium
AAGACCCGCGAAGAGCGAAAATACCAGCAGAGTAGAATGACTGGCAGCAAACTCGAGCACGATCAGTGTGACGAGCACCGTAACGCCTATAAGCAGGGCCTGTATCGTCGAAGAAAGCGCAAAGCGAAAACGCGGCCGGTTTTCCAGTATCTCGCGCAGAAATTGAGACGACTTAGGGTTTTGCTGCTCTTCGCTTTCAGACGCAAGCCGCCGAAGCGCGAGGTCGGAAAGCTGCGAAAAAGCCATGTCCACCGTCGCCAGAAACACAAGCGCGATGAGAAGGCACACCGCAATAGCTATCTCAATTTCCATACGGAGATGATGTCAAATGGTATTTGCAACATAGTGTGAAATGCAAGTTTGTTTTTGCGCGTCTTCCTTTGGGACCTTTGCGACCTAGGGTGAGATGAAGCCGTTTCACGCAATGACCGCGAAGCCCGCAAAGGAAAAGTTGAGAATCGGAAGTAGTCACATCGTTGTATTTTTCCAGGCCCGCCCGTCGTTCTCCAGCAACAGATCGGCGTCCTTCGGTCCCCATGATCCGGCGGCGTAGTTCGGAAAATCGCGGGCCGGGATTGCATGCCAGACGTCCAGTATAGGCGTGACGGTCCGCCAACTGGCTTCGACCATATCGGCCCTTTGAAACAGCGTCGCATCGCCGATCATACAGTCGAAAAGCAGGCGCTCGTAACCCGTGCTTAGCTGCTCGCCAAAATGATCTACGTAATTGAAATCCATGTCAACCGCCCCCATTTTTACAATCGGGCCGGGAATCTTGGCTCCGAAGTGAAGCGTTATCCCCTCGTCCGGCTGGATGTGTATTTCGATTCGGTTGGTGGTTAGCCGCTCGACCGGCGTGTCGCGGAAAAGAACGAACGGAGCCTTTTTGAACTGGATGACGATGCTCGAGTGTTTTGTCGCAAGACGCTTGCCCGTGCGTACATAAAAAGGCACGTCGGCCCAACGCCAGTTGTCGATGGCAAGTTTTAGTGCGGCGAACGTTTCAGTGTTTGAGGTTTTCGAGACTTTCTCTTCGTCGCGGTAAGCCGGGACAGATTTGTCGTCGATCTTGCCCGCAGCGTATTGTCCGCGCACGGCGTTGTGTAAGGCGTCCTCGGGCGAGAACGGCTGAATTGCGGCGAGTATTTTTGCCTGTTCGTCGCGGACGGCATCGGCCTCGAAAGAGACCGGCGGTTCCATCGCGGTCAACGTGACCAGTTGAAAAATGTGGTTCGGGATCATGTCCCGAAGAGCACCCGCCGAATCGTAATAGCCGCCGCGAAGCTCTACGCCCAGTTTCTCGGCGACGGTTATTTGAACATGATCGATGTAGTTTCGATTCCAGATCGGCTCGAAAATACTATTGCCGAAACGAAAGACCAAAATATTCTGAACAGTTTCTTTGCCCAGATAATGATCGATACGGTAAATCTGACGTTCTTTGAGAATTTTTAGAAGATCGGCGTTCAGTTTTTTTGCAGATTCCAGATCACGGCCGAACGGCTTTTCGAAAATAAAGCGTCGCCATAATCCACTCTCTTCCTTTCCGAGCCCGTTCTTCACGATCTTTTGCGTCACGTTCGCAAAGAGATCCGGCGGGATCGCCATATAATAAAAAAAGTTCTCCGGGATCTTGTTTGCCGTACAAACATCGCGAAGCATGTCTTTAATGTCTTTGAACAGCTTTTTGTCGTCGTCGAAGTCACCGCCTGTGTAATACGTTCGATTACAAAACCACTCGACCCTGTCGTTATCAGAATTCTCGCCGGCAAATTCCTTAAGATTCGCGATCATCTGATCGCGAAATTCGTCCGACAACATTTCCTGACGCCCAACGCCGACAATGGCAAAGTTGTCCGGAAGATGACCGTCTTTCGCGAGGTTGTACAACGCAGGAAAAAGTTTCCGTTTAGTAAGATCGCCCGTCGCGCCGAAAATAACCATTACACAGGGCTCGGCGGTTTTGTCGGCTTTTGTCATTTAGAAAGATTTTGCCACAGAGGACATCGAGAAAACAGTAAGGGAAGAGAAAAGTGCAAACAGGTCGATTCCAATTGTAATGAGAGGACTAAATGAAATAGCCGTCTACTGGGAAACGGCTATGAAAACGGCTGCGTTTTAGGTAAATAGACAAAGACTAATATTCGGTAAAAATATAGTCCGTTTGCGTCGGACCGTCCGGTTTCTTTTCATCCTTCGAAAAACCCTGTATCGCAACCAATTTAACGATGGAACGGGCATCGCTTCGCTGAAATCTATCGGACAGAGAGGCCATCTTTGCAAGATCGGCTTTGCCGAGAAGCTGTATTTGGTTTAAATACCTAAAAAGAAGAACTCCATCAAACGGGCTGTTGTTTACCCTTAGAATCATTTCTCCCTTTTTAAACGAACGCGTTCGCTTATTGTATTTACTAAGAATTGCCGTGGCATGAACAATGTCATTGATTTGGTCTACGATCGGTTCAAAAAGTCGAAACGCTACATCAGGATCAACGGTTGCGTAGCCCCTTACAACCTCCATCAAATTGTTCAGCTCGTCCTCGTCTTCCGGCGATTCATTTATCAGTGAACGAGCATTCTTCATAAGACCGTTTGCGGATTCGATATCGGCTTCGGTTCCTTTTTTATGGTAATTTTGCGCCAGCGATACAAGTTTCTGAACTTGCAGCTTTTTGTTTGTCAGGCCGCCGATCATCTTTTTTGCATCTTCCAGCTTGCCTGCCGATGCGGCGCGGCTTATTTTGGCCGATTCGAATCGTTCCAAGGCTTGCGTTCGAGCTTTTTCGTCTCCGATCTGATCGATAAGTTTTTTGGCGCGAGCCTCATCGTCTATCTGAGCGATTTTTCCGGCAACCGCCTGGTATGCGGTCGATTTTTCATACTCATTTTGTAGCTTCGGAATTTCAGCCAATATTTCCTCGGCTGTCGAGTTCGGACTCCAAAGCTTTTCCATGCGCTCCATCCGGCGATATTCGGTCGGAAGGTTTTTGCGATTTTCTGCCTGTCTTTGCTTGAGCAAGTTCGCCTTATCGGGTACCAGTTTTTCGAGGCTTGGCAAGGCGCGTGTCATTGCCATGGACATCGAAGTCGAATTCCCGGGCTGCATGAAGGTGCTTACCAGTTTGTTTGCGACTTCTTTTGCCTGAGCTTCCGAGAATCGAAACATTTTCCCTTTCGATTCTACTTCAGGCGGAATATCGCGGGTCGAAACCTGAAGGAAAGCAACCGCGGCCTGAAGCTCATCTTCTCTTCGGGTGAGGTCCGTATCGATAATTTTTCGTATGATCTCGCCTGCCAAATCGGACGCCTTCTTCTCATCCTTTTTATTAAGCTTTTGCAAGAGTTCAAACGCATTGAATGAAATACCTCTGGAAAGGCTGTCCTTGATCATTTTTATTGCTTTGTCAGGGTTTTCGTCGGCAGCCAGGAGCGCAAATCGCTGTTCTAAGGCTATTTCCTGTCGTACGCGCTGATAGTCAGGATTAAAATTGAACATGCCTTCCGAGCGAGCGTTCGGTGCAGACGCTTTCAATATCGCTTCCGCAACAATGGCGGGCCGCGTTTGAAGCAATAGTTCCAATGCCAGCTCTCCGTCATTCTTTGCAACCAAGGGAAGAACCTGTTGGCGTGGGTCGTTGAAGTCAAAAAAACTGGTGAACATGTCATCGGTGCTTTCACGCTTTTCACGCTCGACATCAGCGTTATGGGCGAGGATTTCGCTGGCGGCAGAGCGGAAAAGGTCACGCGATTTTTTCTCGTCGAACTTCCAGTAAAGATCGCCAGCCATCGCGAATACGATCGCCTTATTTTGAGGCAGACGGAGCAGGGCCGCATCGCTGATCACTTGATCAAGCATCTGCATGACCTTTTCATCCTGCTCTTTTTTAGCTTTTTCTTTCTCCGGGTCTGGTGTGCTTTTTGAGTCCTGGGCAAAACAAAACACGGCTAGTACCAACAACGTAAGAATCAAAGAGATCAGCTTATCCAAACTCATGAACTTTCTCCTTTTCAACCGTCGGCGGCGAGTTTTTCCGCGAAGCATATCACAAGACACACGGCGGGCGGGTAAAATACGTCAATTTTATCGCTACATTGCTCTGACGGCGGGAACCATCAGTTTTTGCCTTAAAAATTGAATATGGGAACTGAGGGAACCCGCCTAAATCCCAAGTTTCTCTCGAAGCTCAAGCTCACGCTTGTTCATCTCGCCTTTATCGGTTTCGTGATCGTAACCGCAAAGATGAAGTACACCGTGGAGTATCAGCTGCTTGATCTCGTTTTCAAGCGTCAGGCCGTTTTCTTTTGCTTGTTTTTCCGCTTGCTCGACTGAGATCACTATGTCACCGAGGTTGTTTTTCTCCGGATCGAATTCGTCGGGTTCGTATGGGAAAGAGAGAACATCGGTTGTTGTTTTCTTATCGCGGAAGAATCTATTCAACTCTCGCATCCGGCGGTCCGAGACGAACGCTATCGAGAAATGGCGTGTTGAAAACTCCTCGACCCCAGCGGAAAGGGCCGCGACAAAACCACTGAACGCCAAAGTCTCGATTTTAACTTTTCGCTGAAGATTTACGATCACGCCGCCAAGGAACTTTAAGGATGATCTCTAGCAATACGATTTATTTAGTCGCCGATAATTTTCAAACGTGGGAAGGCAGCTTTGAAAATACGGTTATCAAAGGTCAATAGCCTGAAGTTTCTTTCGAACGCATGAGCGCCTATCAAAAAATCAGTTACTAAGCGCTTAGGTTCTTTCTGTTTCTGTTTCTTCCGTCTTCGTGAGTAGCTCTGATAGCCGTTCGCCGCGCTTCGCCAGATTGATTCGTCAATGGTCCAATCAATCGAAACGCCGGTGTTATCCAGAAAACTCTCGATCATCGGTTCCGTCCTTCCTGGTGCTCCAAGCAATTCAGCGAAAACTACACCACTGATGACCAATTTGCCAGCAGCAAGTGCTTTGCCAAGCGCATTTCCAGCCCTTTTGTTCAAAGCATCCTGCGAATCCCAGAGCGCTATCAGGACGTTTGTATCAATGGCCGTGATCATTGTTCGTCCGGATCGAATCCTCTAATATCCCGAATGTACTTATTAATCGCTTCAAGGCCAGAGCCTATACCCGGATTGCCAATTCCGCGATATTTTTCAAAAGGATTTTCTTTACGTGCGGGTCGAACCGTAACGTTACTTCCTTTCTTCTCAAAGATCAGACTGTCGCCGGGCTCTACACCTAGTTCAGTGCGAATTTTCTTCGGGACCGTTATTTGTCCTTTACTTGTGATTTTCGCCTGCTCGTTCATGACCGTTACCTCGATTCCTTACTTTATCACAGGCGTCCTTACTTTTTTCGATAATTCGATCTACGCGTCCTGATCCTGGCTATGCGATTCATATGCCTTCACGATCATCTGCACGAGCTTGTGACGCACCACGTCTTTGTCGCTGAAATAAACGAATTCAATCGCATCGATGTCTTTCAAAACCTGCTCGGCTTCTTTAAGGCCGCTTTTCTGGCCTCGCGGCAGGTCGATCTGGGTTTTGTCGCCGGTAACGACGGCTTTGGAGCCGAAGCCGATTCGCGTGAGGAACATTTTCATCTGTTCGCTAGTGGTGTTCTGGGCTTCGTCCAGGATGATGAAGGCATCGGCAAGCGTGCGCCCGCGCATGAACGCAAGCGGTGCGATCTCGATGATGCGTTTTTCAAGCATTTTCGTGACGCGCTCGCTGTCGACCAAATCGAAAAGAGCGTCATAAAGCGGCCGAAGGTATGGATCGACCTTGTCCTGCAGATCGCCGGGCAAGAATCCAAGCCGTTCGCCTGCCTCGACCGCGGGTCGCGTCAGGATAATCCGGCTTACCTGTTTCTTAAACAGTGCATCGACCGCCATTGCCACCGCAAGAAAGCTTTTTCCCGTTCCCGCTACGCCGATACCGAAGACGAGATCGTTCGTCGCGATCGCGTCCAGATATTTACGTTGATTAGCGGTTTTCGGTGCGACCTGCTTTTTGCCCGAAGGATTAAAGCGCGCTTTGAGAAAGTAATCTTTCAGGCTGTACGCACGATCCTCGGCGATCTGTTTGAACGCATCGCGCAGCTCTTTATCCGAAAAGCTGTTGCCGTCGTTAAAGAGGTCACCGAAATCGCCAAGTATTTGCTCGACGGTTTTGATGTCACGTTCATCGCCGTCTATCAGCAGCTCATTGCCGCGTGCTCCGATGCTGACATCCAGTAGGGATTCAAGATATTTGATGTTCTGGTCTTGGACGCCGAAAAGCGTATTTAGTCCTTGTGGCGGGAGTTCCAATTTTCGAAGATTGCTCAAATTCCGTTAAGCCTCAGACAAATGGTAATTTTATACGCTTGAGGCTACTAAAAGCAGTCTAAGGTGTCAATCGAATCGTGACGACAAGCAACACTGGCACGCGTTTTGCGACCGAATGGAGTTAAGCAGCAGCAATGTACTGAATACATTCAATTCGAATGGAGACGATATGTTTAGCCGACTTCTAAAACGTAAGGAAAACGCTCAAACTTTAATCTACTTGTCGGAGATTCACTCTACCAGCCCCGGAACGGTCGAATCGGCTTTTGTCAGTAACAGCCCGAAGGATGCGAATCTGTCCACGGACCGGTTTGACCTTGCAAGACAGATATTTTTCAGAGCTCACGGGGAAACACGATAATCACA
>CADEEU010000211.1 GCA_902826385.1 uncultured Acidobacteriota bacterium
CCGCCGCCGATCTTTTGTCGGAGCAGATAAGGGAAGACGATCTGGTTCTGGTTAAGGGATCGCGCGGCGTCCGAACCGAAAGGGTCGTCGAGGCACTATTGAAAAAATTCGATTTGGAGAAAGTGTAACGCTGGCGCACCGGCTGTCAGGCCGATAAAGTCGCGTTGCCGATTTGAAAGCTGTTTGAAAAACTCGAAGCATTATCAATTGTAAATTGTTAATTCTCAATTGAACTTTCTAAGATAAGGTTATTTAGGAATACCAATTAAAAATTGATAATTTACAAATTATAATTTCGTTGTATCTGGCGTTTCTTAAATTCGGGTTTTTCAAACATTTTCAAGAGAAAAGGAAATCGGTAATAACCGGAGCGCATGCTTTATTACTTTCTTTACCAGTTGATATTTCGCGAGTACGGCGCGACCAGCGAGTCGTACTTTTTCAAGGGGCTGAACGTTATCCAGTATGTGACGTTCCGCACGGCGATGGCCACGATCACGGCCCTGCTTATCTCGCTGCTCTTCGGCGGGAAGGTGATCAGGAAGATCAGATCTTTGAATGTCGGACAGGAAATTCGCGAAGAGCTTTCTGCCGAACATCAGGCAAAAAAAGGAACGCCGACAATGGGCGGCGTGCTGATCATCGGTGCCGTGTTTGTCTCGACACTGTTGTGGGCAAGGCTCGACAGCGTGTTCCTGTGGCTGGCGTTGGGTGCGACGCTCCTTTTTGGAGTGATCGGCTTTGCGGATGACTACATAAAGATAGTCAAAAAACGCAGCCTCGGGCTGACCGAAAGACAAAAGCTGGCGGGACAGTTGATAACGGCGGTTCTGGTTTGGGCGGTTTTGTACTTTGTTACGAACTATACCTGGAACGTCAGCATTCCGTTCATAAAGGCGACGGCCGAGACTAATCCCGAGATCAGCATCAGCTACGTCGGGCCGTTCATTTATTTGGTGTTTATCATTTTCGTTTTGCTGGGATCGTCGAATGCCGTGAATTTGACGGACGGTATGGACGGGCTTGCGACGAGCATCACGTTTGTCGCGATGTCAGCGTTGACCGCGTTGACTTATGTCGCGAGCGACCGGCGTTGGGCCGAATATCTGGACATGACGCACAATCCTTCGTCCGCGGAGCTGACAGTATTTTGCGGCGCGATGGTCGGTGCGAGTTTGGGTTTTTTGTGGTACAACGCTCCGCCGGCCGAAGTTTTTATGGGCGATGTCGGCTCGCTGGCCATAGGCGGAGCGCTTGGGACCGTGGCTATTTTGACGAAGCAGGAATTTCTGCTGCCGTTCATCGGCGGGATCTTTATCATCGAGGCAGTGTCCGTAATGATGCAGGTCGGGTTCTTTAAATTCACCAGACGCAGCAGCGGCGTCGGCAAACGAATCTTCCTGCAAGCCCCGCTGCATCACCATTTTCAGCTTGCAGGATGGAAAGAGCCGAAGATAGTTTTTAGATTTTTGATCGTGGCGATTTTGTTTGCGTTGTTGAGTTTGTCGACGTTGAAGCTGCGATGATTTTTCTCCTTATTCTACTTATTCCGTGGTTGGAGAATCCTAACCACAGAAGAAGAGGAAGAAGAAGAAGAAAGATGAAGAGTCAGTTTGAAGATAGAAGGAAAAAAAGCACTTGTTCTTGGAGCGGGAAGATCGGGAATTATTTCCGCCGGTTTTTTGGCTCAGCGTGGGGCTGTTGTAGCACTGCACGATAGGAAAGAAGTTGAAACGTGGTCTGAGGCCGCAAGATCTTTGAAAGAAACGTACAACGTTGGACTGATCGGCGGCGATCTTCCTTCGTGGCTGCTTGACCAAATCGATCTGGTCGTGATCTCGCCCGGCGTTCCGACCAATACGATTCCGGCGCGGTACGTCGATCGGAAAGACGGCGAGGTGATAGGCGAAATCGAGCTGGCGTACCGATTTATGAAAGGCCGAATCGTCGGCATTACGGGTTCGAACGGCAAGACGACGACTACCACGCTGATCGGCGAACTGTTGAAAAACGCAGGCATTACGACGCAGGTCGGCGGCAATATCGGAACACCGCTGCTGAGCCTGGCCGAATCTTCGATCGACGAAACGTGGACGGTGGTCGAACTTTCGAGCTTTCAGTTGGAGACGATCAAAGACTTTCATCCGAACGTCGCTCTTTGTCTGAACGTTACACCGAACCACCTTGACCGATACGATTCGTTCATGGATTACGCCGCCGCCAAGCATCGTGTCTTCATGAACCAAACGGCCGACGACGCGGCCATTTTGAATGCGGATGACGAGATCACGGCGTCGTGGGTGTCGGGGTTAAGGGCGAACGTTTCGCTGTTTAGCGTAAAGCGGGAACTGGACGAAGGATTGTTTTTGCGCGGCCGCGAATTGGTTTGCCGCAGCGGCGGTCGTGAAAAGGTTTTGACGACGCGTGACGAGATATTCCTTCGCGGCCTGCACAATGTCGAGAACGTACTGGCAGCATTCGCCGCAGGGCTGGCGTGCGGTGCCGACCCCGATTCGATGCGGGCGACCGTCGCGGAATTTAAGGGCGTCGAACACCGGATCGAATACGTCGATATGATCGACGGCGTCGCGTTTTACAACGACTCGAAAGCCACTTCGGTCGATGCGACGGTGAAGGCGCTCGAGGCGATGAGCGAGGGCGACGGGAAGACAGTGCTGATTCTCGGCGGGCGTGGGAAAAATGCTCCGTATGCTCCTTTGGTGCCGTTGATTGAAAGTTCTGTTCGCGGCGTTGTGGTGATTGGCGAGGATGCGGAAAATATCGAATCGCAGCTTCATGGAACGACGGAAATAACCCGCGGTTCGTCGCTCGAAGACGCGGTCGAACGCGGTTTGGCAATGGCCGAGAGCGGAGATGTGGTGCTGCTCGCACCGGCTTGTGCGAGCTTTGATATGTTCAATAGTTTTGAGGAACGTGGGAAGGTTTTTAAGGAAGCGGTCGCATCTATCGCCCGCGGCCGGAATACGGCAAATGGGTGAGTCTCAGTTCAACAAGCGGGAATATCGATTAGTTGATAAAAAAGCGAATGGCAGCTCAAATAAGCAAAATTAGGACTGACTGGTTTTTGTTTGGTATCGTCGCGATGCTTTCTTTATTCGGGGCGGCGATGGTTTACAGCGCTTCGGCGATGATCGCGTTGCGCGAATCGCAGAGCCAGTTTACGTACTTTTACAAGCAGTTCGCGTTTACGCTTGCTGGCCTAGCGATAATGTTTGTGGTCAGCCGCATCGATTACCGACGTTACCAGAGCCAGTGGTTTGTTTATGGTTTTCTGGCGTTGACCGTATTGATGCTGGTTGCGGTATTCGGTTTTCCCTCCATAAACGGAGCCCGTCGTTGGATACGGTTTGGCGGATTTTCGTTTCAGCCGTCCGAGATGGCAAAGATCGCGTTGCCCGTTTTTCTTGCGTTCTTTCTCGCACGACATGAAAAGACGATGGGCGAGATCAAATCGACCGTTATCCCGTGCGTTGCCGCCTTGGCGCTTTTAACGGGATTAGTTTTTCTCGAACCGGACCTTGGAACGGTGATCGTGCTGTGCGCGATATTCTCGGCCGTTTATTTCGCGGCCGGTGCAAAGCTGATGCACATCGCATCGGTCGCGGCGGTAATGGTGATTGGCGGGATCGGGGCAATCATTCTTGCTCCGTGGCGCGTGCAGCGGTTGATGGCGTTTCTCGATCCGTTCAGTCATTCGGACGACGCCGGTTATCAAGTTGTGCAGTCGCTGATGGCGATTGGGTCGGGCGGGATCGCCGGTGAAGGCTTTGCGAAAGGCCAGGCGAAATTATTCTATCTGCCGTACCCTTACTCGGACTTTATTTTCTCGGTCGTTGGCGAAGAGTTCGGTTTGATCGGTACGCTCGCGGTCGTTATCGCTTTCGGCCTTCTGTTGTGGCGTGGAACGAAAGCCGCGTTGAATGCACCGGACAGGTTCGGAATGCTGCTCGGTATCGGAATCATCACGGGCATTGTCGTGCAGGCACTTTTCAATATCAGCGTCGTTATCTCGATCGTTCCGGCTAAAGGAATTCCACTTCCGTTTATTTCTTACGGCGGAACGTCGGTGTTGATGACGATGCTGGCCGTCGGGATTCTGCTGAATATTTCGCAGAAATCGAAGGGTGATTATCGGGAAAACGATTTTAACCGCGGAGACGCAGTGACGCGGAGAGGGAAATAAAGGAAAGCCGGATTTGCGACGTGCCAAGTAAACATGGAAAACCTCTGTCTGTGGTGAAAAATTGATGAAAGTTTTGATCGCCGCCGGCGGAACGGGTGGACACATTTATCCAGGGATTGCCGTCGCAAAGGAGATAATGCGGCGGGATGCGAGTTCCGAAATTCTTTTCGTTGGAACATCGCGAGGACTTGAGAAACGAATCGTCCCCGAAAACGGATTTCAGCTTTCTTTGATAACCAGCGTCGGTTTAAAGAGCGTCGGCGTGATCGGAAAAATAAAAGGGCTGGGTGTTTTGCCGATCAGCTTTATCGAATCCGCCAAGCTGCTGCGTGAGTTCAAGCCGGATGTCGTGGTTGGTGCCGGTGGTTATGTTTCGGGGCCGGTTTTGTTGATCGCGAGCCTGATGCGTTTTCCGACGCTGGTAATGGATTCGAATGCATTGCCGGGGTTTACAAACCGAAAGCTTGCGCGGTTTATCGACAAGGCGGCGTTGACGTTCGAAGAAGCTTTGCCGTTCTTCCGCGACAAAGGCGTCGTCACCGGCAACCCGGTGCGAAATGAGTTCTTTGAAATTCCGAAAAAGGAACGCGGCGAGAAGACCAACATTCTCGTGTTCGGCGGTTCGCAGGGAGCGCGTGCGATAAATAACGCAATGATGAACGCGCTGCCGCTGCTTGAAAGCCGAAGCGAAAAGCTGCGTATCGTCCATCAAACGGGAGAGGCCGATCTTGAAAAAACGCGCGAGATGTACAGCCGTTCGCGCTTAACCGATAACGACGTGCGGCCGTTTATCTCCGACATGTTCGTCGAATTCGGCAAGGCCGATCTTGTCATATGCCGAGCCGGAGCAACGACCTGTGCCGAACTTGCCGCCGCCGGAAAAGCATCGATCATGGTCCCGCTCCCGACCGCGGCCGACGATCACCAGCGAAAAAACGCCGAAGCCTTCGAACGCGCCGGCGCATCGCGGATGTTGATTCAGGCAGACCTGAACGGCGAAAGTCTTGCTAGTTTGATTACGGAGTTGATCGATGCGCCGGAAGTTGTAAGCGGCATGGAAGAAGCAGCAAAGAAACTTGGCCGTGCAGACGCGGCCCAGGCTGCCGCGGACTTGATTGAATCTTTGGCTGCGAAGATATAGTTCGGAATAAGGGATAACTGATAGGTAAAAAGTGATAATAACGAACCCGGAAGTTATTACTTTTCACCTATAACATACTTCGAAAAACAGATTTTTAATTTTGGATAATGTTTAGACACGTAAAGAGAATTCATTTCATTGGCATTGGCGGTATCGGGATGAGTGGTATTGCTGAGGTGCTTTGTAATTTGGGGTTTGTCGTGACCGGGTCGGATGTGAAGAGGTCGAAGAACACCGATCGGCTTGAGCAGATGTTTGGGGTCGGGATTGATGAGGGACACAGGGCTGAGAACGTGGGTTCGGCCCAGGTTGTGGTTTATTCGTCGGCGGTGAAGGAAGACAATCCCGAGGTTGTCGAGGCAAAACGGCTTGGCATTCCAGTCATTCCGCGGGCCGAGATGCTGGCGGAGTTGATGGTGCTCAAACCTTATGCGGTCGCCGTTTCCGGGACGCATGGAAAAACATCGACGACCTCGATGGTGGCGACAATTCTTGGGCACGCAGGTTTCGATCCGACGACGGTCGTCGGCGGTGTGGTCGAGACGTTGGGTTCGAACGCACGGCTTGGAGCGTCAGACTGGTTCGTGACCGAAGCCGATGAAAGCGACCGATCATTCCTGATGCTTTACCCGACGATCGCCGTCGTGACGAACATCGACAAAGAGCACATGGAATCGTACAAGGGCATGGACGATGTCGTTCAGTGCTTTACCGATTTCGTCAACAAGGTCCCGTTTTTCGGTGCGGCGATCATATGTCTCGACGACCCGAATGTGCAATTGATCATCCCGAACATCAAACGCCGACGCGTGACTTATGGAATGACGGCCCAGGCCGATATCTCGGCGCACGACATTCGCTATAACGATTCGTTCGGTTCGACTTTTTCCGTGTGGAAGGGCGACGAGGTCCTCGGCGAAATAAGTTTGCCTGTGCCCGGTAAGCACAATGTTTACAACGCTCTGGCGGCGACCGCCGTGGCTCTTGAAGTTGAGATACCGTTCGCGAAAATCGCCGATGCGTTTACGACCTTCAAGAACGCCAACCGCCGTTTTCAGTTCAAAGGCGAGGCTCGCGGCATAACCATCGTGGATGATTACGGGCATCATCCGACCGAAATCTTGGCGACGCTTTCGGCTGCGAAAAACAGTTCGGGCGGGCGGCGGACGGTGGTCGTATTTCAACCGCACCGCTACTCGCGCACGCAGGAGTTGATGGATGAGTTTGCACTCGCATTCAATAATGCAGACGTCGTTTTCGTGCTCGATATCTATGCTGCGAGCGAGCAGCCCATCGAAGGTATTACAGCCGAGGTGCTGACCGAAAATATCAA
>CADEEU010000212.1 GCA_902826385.1 uncultured Acidobacteriota bacterium
ATTGGCTTCCCATTGAGCCGAGATCACCGTCGTTGCTCCGGCACCCATCGCTCCCCATGCAAGGCTAACGAGGCCTTCGCCGTTCAGCACATTGTTCGTGTCGCACGAAGCCAGAAATACGAGACTGCCTTTCTTGAAGCTAAGACCTAGAAGATCGTTCACCGTAACGCGGCCATCGTGGGCTCCGGTCGCTCGGAAGCCAAGAAAGGACTCAAGCGGTTGTTCACCATCAACCTGAGCATGCATTGAAAGATGAATAATATCAGCGTAACCCGAATGCCGTCGAAGATCAGCCGCGGTAGCAGCAGGGTAAGGGCGCGATCCGTAAAGACCAGCTACGCTCGATGCTTCGGAATCTGCGAACTGCAGCTTGAGATCGTTGAACGAGGAATTAGAAAATGCTCGAATAGTTTGTCTGTTCGGCTTTGGTTGGCTCAGGTGCTCCAGCAATAGCGAAACAGAAGGCGAATAACTAACGAGCTTCTCCTCAATGAGGTAACGTTCCCCATCGGGACTTAGAGCTTGAAAGGGAATTTTCCAGAGATGTTTGTCCGGGATGATGACGAGATGGTTTGCGGTGAGAGCAAGCGGTTTCAAAAGTTTGTTATAAAGTTCTTTGCCGTCTCTTTTGAAGAATATAGAGTTTTTTATTTTCCTGTGAACCGCCTCAGCATCCCGGGCTAACTCGACTTCTGTGACTGGAATTTCAACCGATTTCACGGGCTTTCCTTTTTCCCATAGGAACGCACTGAGCCGCCCGTCGGGTGCGAAGGAGTATGAAACAATTGCCACATGTTCGAGGTCTCGAATTTGATCTAACTTGGCAAGGTCAACCTTGGCTAAAGCCAACCGAGGAAGAGCCATCGTGACCGATCGCTCAAATTCCTCGAGTTTCCCGGAAGCAAAGGGATTACGTACAAACTCCGCAGAAAGCTCGCCGGCGCGGCTCTTAAGCTCCGGCGACAATCCCGGCCGGGGTCGGCTGACCGCACCATCTATCCGGTCCCTTAGGATCCTGCCTTTCAGATAGTCACTCGACTGTAGTGCCAGTCGCGGATGTTCCAAATGGATTTGAGTTAGCAGCCGATAGGCGGTATGAAAGGTATCAGATAACCCCAATGACAGAGCCCCGTTCTCGGAAACCAGGATCTCATCGATGAGGCTGATCGATCTTTCCAGGTTCTCAAGAGATTCACGCTTTCTGTCTGTATGGAAGTACGCGGTCGCAAGCGACAGATAGATCCGCGGTAGGTCCTCCCGAAAATTGTTCTTTATGATCAGATCGTACAATTCCTTGTTCAGTCTGATCGACGTCTCCCAGTCCTTAAAATGTTCCGCGATTATGATCCTCCAGTTCGGGATCACGAACTCGGACATCTTCCCGGTCTTCTCGAGCTCCGCAAAGGCCTGCTCCGAGACGTCTCGCCGCCCCTCGAATCCGTGAATGATGGCCTCGCCGAGTAGCCGTTCATGTCGATACTCACTATCGGAATCCAGTTCGGTCAGACGCCGCTGGTATTGTTTGGCCTTTGCAATCTCGTGGTTATAAAGGGCATCCAAAAGGAGCGTGGCGAGAAAGGTGCGGGCCTGGCGACGGCTTTGTGGAAGGCTGTTGAGCGATGCCTTAAGGCCCTTCTCATAGACGGCCATTGCCTGGTGCTTTTGACCGCTCGCATTAAGGACCGATCCATATTCGAAAAGCGCTTCGCGGTATCGGCCTTTGTACACGGTGCCGTCGGACGCGTCCACGACCATCCGCAAATGCTTTAGGCTGTTTGAATAGTTTAGTTTTGCCGACCATGCAAGGGCTAGAAATCTGTGCGTATCAAGCTTTGCCGCCGAAAGCGGCTGTTTAACAAAAAGCTTTTCGGCCTTTTCGAGCCACGATATTGCCGAGATATCATAACCGGCCTTAAAAAGCGCCCGGCCGACGCCGAGGTTGTATTCCGCCTGGATCCCCGCGTCCGACGGGGCGGTCTCGAGAGCCTTTTTTAGCTCACTGATCGACCGGGCAACATCGCTCTTCGCCCGAAACAATTCGGCGAAAGTCAGATGGGCAAGTGCGGGTAGGCGAGCAGGCGGGCCTGATGATGACCCGGCTTGAGAAAGATATGCAAGAGTGCGCTCGGCTGCCGCCTCGGCTTCCGTATAGCGGCCGAGAGCGATAAGGGCCTGAGCCCTAGTGTTGTAACAAATAAAGAGCCGATCGATATCCTCCTTTACATCGCCTTGTTTTTCATAGAGGACGATATCTTTCGCGGCACGCGTTATCGCTTCCTCCGCATCACCTTCCCAAAGGGCAATTTGCGCCCCGGTCGGCGTGCTCTGGCCTGATACGAGTGTTGCACCCGTTATACAGCAAAAATAAAGCAGCAAGCCCGCCCGCATGAACCAGCGTGCTGCAAAAATAACGATAGGACGCATAAATGGTCTTGGTTCTACGGCTGTGGACGGCAACCCCCCATTGGGCAAGTGCAGATTCTGAGCGGACAGTTGTCATCACCCGAACCAACGAACAGTACCGAAACGACCGCGTTCTTAACTATGTCAAGGATCGGGTAAAACCCGCCTACTACCGGGCCTGCAAATACATTACCGGCAAGAGCCGTCGAAAATATTGTTACAAGAATAACCGACCGTAGTTTTTTCATTTGTTTTTACTTTCTCCTTTGGTTTGTTCGATTTGAGTTTTTAAGAACTTATAGATCGTGGCAGTTACGTAGTTTCCGCCAACTCCATGCCCATCCTCGGTCGAGTAGATATACCAGACTTCGGTGTTTTGTTTTTGTAGCTGATTTTTTAGATCGACCACATCCGCTTCGGGGATTCGTCCGTCCCGTTTTCCCATCATCATGAGCAGGGGGATCTTGTTCCACCGGTCGGCGTTGTTCAAGGGAGACAGCGTATCCAGCTTTGCCATCAGAGCCTCATCTTTTGGGTCTCCGTATTCGGTCTTCATAAAATCGTTGACCCAGCTTTGCGAAAGGTAACCGCGAATGGAGACGACAGGGGACTCGGCGATCACGGCCCTTACCCGGGTGGGTTCGTGCATTGCCGCGGACAGAACGACAAATCCGCCATAGCTCTGACCCTGCAGATAGATCTGCCGAGGGTCGAGGTCCTTTTGCTTTTCCACCCAATCGAGAAGTGCTCGTATATCCTTGACCGCATGCTCCCGTTTTTCGCGGTCATCGGCATCCATGAACGAGCGCCCGAATCCGGAGGAGCCTCGGATATTCGTGTGGATGATCGAGACGCCGAGTTGTAATGCTAGAAGTGCGTCGATGGGATCAAAGATTGGTCTGGCCTGGACCTGAGGACCCCCATGGACGCGGATAAGGACCGGAAGCCGACCCGTCTTTGTACGCGGCCGCACCATATAGCCGGTGATCTCCATGTTGTCGAACGAATTCCATCTGATGACCTCCGGCGGCCCGACCGTCCCGTCCAATGCGGTAGGCAGCCGTCCCTTTGTCCAATTGACCGTCTCGCCGGTCGCGAGGTTGACCGACTGGATAAAAGTTGGTTTTTCATTGTTCTCAAGGGTGTAGACCACTTCCCTGTCGCTCAGCCATCGCGTATTCCATATAACAAAGGATCCATTTATAAACGGCGGGACCTCTTTTCCGAGGCGTCCGTTCTTGAACGCGAATATTCGCAGATCGTCAATGCCATCACGGGTTTCCTGCACCAGCAGATTGCCGCCCCCGGGCGAGATCTTAAAATCATGTGACGATGCTATGGTGCCGGGAAGATTTAACGCAGCCGCACGGCCTTTCTTCAAATCATAAACAGCAATACACGCCTGCCCCTTGCAGACATCGGACCCCTCGGAACTGTAAACGACGTACCCGCTGGCAAGCGATCCTTTTGGCGAATTGCCTTTGTCGGCTATTGTTGAGAGGGTATTTGTCTCGGGTTCGAACACATGCAAGGACTGGGTCGATGACGACCGCCAGTTTTTTAACAGTAGATGTTTCTCATCCGCGTCAAGGACGTACCATATTCCCGGAAGATTGGCCTTAAAACACGTCTCGGCCAGCGCGGCCGACCGACACAACTTGCTCGTTTTCGAGTCATAATCGATCTTTGTGTAGTAGACCGCTTTGCCGGTCTTGCCCCACACGGCGGATTCGATCGATTCGTCCTTACCCGTCAGAAGCGCGGCTTTCTTTTCGGTCCGGTCCTTAAGATCATACAGATATAGTTGAAAGGTATCGGGTTTTTCGTGGTCCGAAATGAACAGGAACGAGCGACCGTCAGGGCTGAAGCGGACCAGGTGGGGGACCGCTTTTTCCGTAAGTTTTACGGGTTTGGCTAGCGGGGAGTCGAGAAGGTATATATTTCTCGTCTCATCGGTCACCAGCAACCGCCGATTCGCCTTGTCGGCATCCCAAATCAGATTGCTTCTAATCTCGTTCTGTTCATAAAAGAGCTTGCTGACCTCGGAAGTCCGTATAGGCGGCACGCCTTCGACCCGGTATGATTCAGGCACGGGAAGTATATCTTTGTCCTGCGCCGCCAACGGAGAAACGCATACGAGGCCAAGAAGAACCAAATTTAGCGTTCTAACTGTGAATTTCATCCTTGTCTTTCTCCGTGTAACCTGAAATGGTTTTCGTTGCCTATTGATTTCCGGAGCAACGAGTCACTGACCTTTGTTTTTTGTTCGACAACCTTTTTTGAACCGATCGGATATCCTCAGACGTAAACTTTTGAGAATCCGCCACTCTCACTTGACCGTTTTCGAGCGTGATAATCACCTTCCATTTATACGATCTCTTTGGATCCAGATGCTTCTTCAACACATATGACGTGTCTCGCTCGCTTTCGAACTCAGCGACTAAAATCTCATCGTCGTCGGAAACATAGAGGTGATATTTCGCGGCATTCGGAATATGTTGCCACCGCAGCACCACGTCAGTTTCAGCGTACGCGAGTTCCATTTCGAACTTTCTTTCCGTCCCACACTTCGATATCGCACCTCTGGTCGAGGAGACACCTCCACTAACCTGCCTCACCGCAACCCCACGGTTATCGCTGGAAATTTTTGAGTTTTGCTTCAGACGAGGCCCAGGCAATCGCTGGCCTGTTAGTACTCGATCAGGCGACTGATCCTTACGGTTGTTTCTATCAGCATGATCAGGAAGTACGACGTTCGGCCCGTTAGCCTGGTCAAAGCTCGGAACGGAAACCGGATTTTCAATCTCGAATGATTTCGCGACTTCGCTTTCAACACTCGGTTCATTCGAAGCGGAAAAGAGAAGCACGAGAGCCAAGCCCAGGATGACAACCAGAACGCCGCCGCTCAAGGCCAGGCCGCTCGGTTTACTAAAGAACTCAACAAACGAATTGCTGTAGGACCGAATCGAAAATGGCGACTCACCATGAACCTGCGACTTTTGTGAATGCCGTTCGCTTACGACGGCAGTCCAAAACTTCGTGGAATTCGGCAATGGAAGGAACCCGCGGCAATCCATACATCCGAGCAAATGTCTGCCGATTTCGCGCGATTCACGTTCAGCAAGCGCTCCGGCATTGAAGGCGGCAATCTGATTTCTAGTTAAGTGCTCCGATGGGTTCATCTTTTTATAGATCCTTCGAGTTTCACCCGAGCTTCATACCGCGCCTTTTTTATGGAACCGGCTGTTGAGAGAGAAAGTCTCCTCCGGCTCGCGTATCTTATTTCTTTGGCGATCTGGGTATCTGTTAGCGGCAACCGATTGCGAATATCGTGCCAGTCGCTCCCACTTAATTCCAAAACCTCCGCAACTTCCTTTTCAGTAATCCCACCTTGTAGCAAATAGATAATCAGTTCATGCGAATGAAGAAGTAATGCCCATCGCTGCCGCAGCGATAGTCCGCAAATCTCTTGCCATACCTGGTTGATAAGGGAAAATACTTCGATTTCGGTTTGTCCCTCCACGGAGGGTTCTTCAGTTTCCGGCAGCACATCGAGTGGAACGTTCGCCGCGTATTTCTCTTTTGAGAAATGGCGATTCATTTCGTTATAGGCCGTTCGCGCGGCGAAAGCGTTCCACTCTTCCTTTGACAATTTCTCGCTTCGTGCCTGATTGGTGCGGCGCCATCGCCAGAGTCGGAGAGCCACTTCCTGGACCAGATCCGATCCGTTTGTCTGAGCGAGCCACGATCGACGCCTACTTACAATTCGTTGAACGACCGGCAAGGCAGCGAGAAACCAATGCTCGGAGGACTGGGCATCGGTCGCATCAGCTACCGGGGCTTTGACGCTTCTCGCAGGTTACGATTTTCTCGACCTCTGCCTACTTGGTGAAACTGGAACAAGCAAAACTCATACCGCAAAACTTATTCACGATTTAAGTCCGAGAACCGACAAGCCTTTCGTCGCGGTCGGCCTCCAGGCAAAGCTCCTAAAGGTGGTCGAAGAAAAGTGCGTGACCAGGGTCGGCGGGACTCGGCCGCGACCGGTTGACGTTCGTATCGTCTACGCGACCCACAGGGACCTCAGTGTCTTTCGCGAGGACATACGGTATCGCGTGACCTCTCACGCCCTTTATCTCAAGCCTCTTCGGCAGCGCAAGGATGAGATTGTCCCGCTGGCAATGAGATTCTTATATGGTTTCAATGCAAAGTCCGGCAGGCGGATCCGTGCAGATCGACCG
>CADEEU010000213.1 GCA_902826385.1 uncultured Acidobacteriota bacterium
ATGATTCGATGTCTGAAGTGTCGCTGTTTGTTCTTCCGAGGCGGTTTGCTGTAACTCCGCAACCAGCGGCTGCTCGCCGGCAAGTTGTGGTGCGGCTGCGGGTAAGATATTCGGGTTCGCCATGTCGATTTCCGCTTCCGCTGTCGTGGGAGGAAGTTCCGCTCTCACCGGTGCCTCTACCTCAAGAAAATCGATGTACTCGCTATTCAGAAAGGCTTTAACGACCTTTGGATCGAATTCGATTCCGGTCCAATCGTTCAGATAAATTTTCGCCTCGGCAACCGACATCGCTTTTCGCCGCGGTCGGTCGTCGCGAAGGGCGGCGAAAGAATCGGCCACGCGAAGAATGCGGGCAGCGAGAGGGATTTGTTCGCCTTCGAGCGCGTCCGGATAGCCCGAACCATTCCACCACTCGTGATGCCAGCGAATCAGCAGCTGAACGCCGCGCGAAAATCCTCGTTTTGCGGCCTCCTGTTCGCCGATAACGGGATGCCGCTGCATATCCATCCGTTCGGTCGCCGACAACGGCCGGTTTTGTTTTATATAGTCGCGGTTCATTACCAGCTCGCCGATGTCGTGGATCAGAGCGGCCTGCTGCATGAATTGCCGGTCGTGCACCGCAAGATTAAAACTTTTACCGATGGCATCGGCGATCGCGGCTATGCGCAGACCGTGGGCGTGCGTGTAACCTTCGAACGCGTCCATCTCAGACGAGATATCAAGCAGTTTCTCGTCGAAATTCGAATCTTTCGCTAGCATCGCTTCCATAGGCGGGTAATTTCCGAATGGAAAATCTTAACACACGAGGGCGTTCGCTACAGACTGGCCTTTTCGGTTTGTACTTTTGCCAGAAGCTGCCGGGCTTCTGAGTTGTTGGGCGCGATGTCGAGAAAACGTTTCAATTCGCCCTCAGCACGCTTGAGCAGATTGTTTTCCATGAAGAATTCGACCAGCATCAGGCGTATCTTCGGATTTTTCGGATCGATCTTCGCCGCTGCCTGCATCTCGCCCTCGGCCTTGTGACGCTGCTTCTCGTCATAAGAGAGGGCTTTGCCATAATAAGCTCGGTAAAGCGCATTGTCCGGATTGTAATGGGCGGCACGGCCAAGGAACGGGACGGCAGCTTCGTATTCTTCGTCGATCAACAGGCTCAGGCCCGCTTCGAAGTTCTCCAGCCCCTGCTCCGTCTTGGCGTCGACCTTGTCCGGCTCCTCAACTCCTTGAGCCTTGAGCTTCGCCTTCATCTCAAGCTCTTTGCGCACCTTAAAGTCGTAATTTTCACGCGAGTCAGTCGATTTAAGCGTGTCGTAACCGACCTGAACGCTGGAAAAAGCCGCTTGTATTCGCTGAAGCGTTACGCCCGTTTCGCGGTGGAAACGGTCAGGGTGAAAAAGCTTGGCAAGCGAAAAATAGGAGGCCTTGATCTCGCCGACAGCGGCTTTCGGTTCGACGCCGAGGACGTCATAGTGAGTTTTGGCGGCCTCGACACGCGCCAGATATTCATCCAGAGTGATCTCGGCTACCTGCGGCTCGGCCGGCTTCTGTTCTTCAACAGGCAAAGCTTCCGTAGCGGCCGGAATCTCTTCTTTAACCACATTTGCCGGGGTTTCGGCAACCGTTTTGTTCGCTCCTTTTACTAACGAAACCCGTGCGGCGTGGATAGCTCCTATCCTGCTTTCGGAAAACGCGGCGTTCCAGTCGTAGCGGCGAAGCATTCCTCCGAGCCAGAGGACATACAACGCTTGTAAAAATCCGTTTTCGGGCAGGCCGCATTCGAGAGTCAGGTCTTCTATCTTACGCGGTGCGGAATCAAACCGTTGAAATACGTAGTCTTCGTGACTTTGAAAATAATTATTCCCGTTTGTTTCGGCGATCTTGTGAAAGCTTTCCTGGACGCTCTTAAATCTTGCCAGGATGGCCGAGGTCGGCAGACAGCGAGCGTAATTGATGAGGATCTTGTGTACATCCACCTTAAAGGCAAGGTCCTCGCGTGAGCGCACGAGCGGACTGTAGTGCCATTCGCCGTCCGGCCAGGTCAAGGCGGCGACTAAGATCGTTTCGATTTGAATAACTATCGCCGCGTCGATCTCTTCTTTTGAGAGAACGTTTTCGCGGACGAGCATTGCCGCCAATTCAAGATCGTTAGCACATTTGGGCAGGCCCGACAGGCGCGATTGGTCGATCTTTTTGGAATCGAGCAAAATGTTCAAAAGGCGGTGCTCGCGAGCATTGGATACTCCGAAAACGATCGCACCCTCGCGGAAATAGAGTATCGATTTGTTTTCGCCGTGGGACAAACGCATCGATCCGCCAAGTTTTGCCTGAGAGATTTCGACAAGCAATTCGGCAAATGGATAGGCGCTGAATTTTCCTTTGTGATCGAGCGGGTTTTGCGGAGTCATTGCGTTGGTAAGGCTGGTGGGCTAACCTTGCGGCCACTTTGATTCTAGCAAATTCGGTCCCGAAAAGTTAAGCATGAAATTGCCGTTCGCTTTATTTTTATGCTCATATTTTGATGAATGCTGCATATATTCGACGTAAACGGGGAAAAGCTGCGGCTCTGGCAGGCAATCGGAGAAGGTTACGAGCACGTGCTGATGAAAGCTCTGGCTTACGCAATTTTCGTCGAGCCGTATCCTCGGCTGCAGATAGAGGTAAAAGTAGGCCTTCGATACAAGCCCGATCTGATTTCTGTTGACGACGACGGCCAATTCGATTTTTGGGGCGAATGCGGGCTGGTTTCGATGACGAAGACCGCGTGGATACTGAAGCATAGCTCCGCAAAACGCGTTGCGATCTTTAAGATCGGCACGGAGGCCGAGCAATTAGCGAAACATCTGCGCACCGCGATCGCGGAAAAATATCGCCCGGTGGGAAGGCTAACGATCTTCAATTTTGTTTCGGAAATAAGGAATTTGACAGCCTCAAAGCAAATTGCGAAAGTTTCAACAGATTGGTACACAACAACGCCGGTGTGAAGGCAAGTTTCTGATGGAAAAGGACATCGATATACGCGAATGCACCACGCTGGAAGAGCTTGCAGCGTGCGTCGACCTGCAGCGAGAGGTTTTTGCGTTGCCTGAGATCGAGCTGTCGCCGGTCCGGCATTTTGTGGTCACGAAGAATGCCGGCGGATTTATTCTCGGAGCCTACGATCATGAACAACTCGTCGGGTTTGTGCTAAGCGTGCCCGCTTTCCTGCGAAGCGAAAAAGCTTTCTACTCACACATGACAGCCGTAAAGGCGGAATATCAAAGCTACGGCATCGGCGGTCGCTTGAAATGGGGCCAACGCGATTGGGCCCTGAAGCACGGCGTCAATTTCGTCAAATGGACCTTCGAACCGTGGAAGGCCCGTAACGCTTATTTCAATCTTGAAAAACTCGGTGCAACGATGCGCGAGTATGAGCGCAATTTTTACGGTACCGATTACAGTACGGCACCTCAAGGCGCAGGAAGCATCGGCCTAGCCAGCGACCGGCTGTTCGCCGAATGGGACCTGAAAAGTGAAAAGGTCGAATCCCTTGCTGCCGGAGAGAAATTCGTCGAAAAAAAAGAGCCCGTCGTGAGCATAGAAGTTCCGAATAACTGGTTCGCTCTGCTTGCGAAAAGCACGGATGAGGCATTGGCGGTTCAGGCTCGGATACGCAGAGATTTCGAGTTGGCTTTTGGGCAGGGTTTGGTCGCCAGAGGTTTTTTACGCGACGAAGAACATCCCACCTACTTGCTGTATTGACCTTGTCAAAATCACAGAATTGTCAATTATAAATTGCTAATTGTAAATTGTTATTTCTAAAAATTTATTAGTGTCTAATTAATAATTAATAATGTGTAATTGATAATTTTTGCCAGCTATGTACGATAACCCCATTCTAATAAAAACCTTTGCTTTCTCTATAAGAATCATCAAGCTTTATCGCCATCTGGTTGACGAACACAGAGAATACACTTTGAGCAAAGAACTGCTTGTTGCGGGAACGCACATCGGAAAGCACGTCAAAGAAGCGGTAAATGCAGAATCAAGGCAAGTTTTACAACCGAAATGGGCTTCGCACTTCGTAAGGCGTCGGAGACGGAGTACTGGCTGCAGCTGATTCACTTCGCAGACCTTCTTAACGAAAAAGAATTTGAATCCATCGACTCAGACAGGCTTGAGATATTCAAGATGCTGACGAAGATAACTAAAACATCCAGAGAAAGGGCGTAGCATGTCACTGGCAAACACGGTCGATGCTGACATCAGAAAAGCGAATACGCTTCCGGTTGATTTTTATCTCGACCCGCAATTTTTCGAGTTGTCGAAGGAACGGATCTTTGCACGTTCGTGGCAGTTTGCGTCCGGGCCGGAAGCGGAGATTGATCTGACCCCGCTCACTCTGCTTCCCGGTTTTCTTGACGAGCCGTTGTTGCTGACGAAACACGGCAAGTGCCTGTCGAATGTCTGCACCCATCGCGGAAAGATACTGGTCGAGCAGGCATGCGATGCGAATCTGATCCGCTGCGGCTATCACGGCCGGCGGTTTTCGCTTGAGGGCAAATTTCTGTCGATGCCTGAATTCGACGGCGTTGAAAATTTTCCGACCGCCGCCGACGACCTGAGAGAGATCGCTGCGGCCGAACTCGGAAGTTTTAGGTTCGTTTCCCTTGAACCGATTGAGAGTTTTGAAAATTATGTCGCTGGTGTCGATCACTTTTTCAAAACCGAAGCTCCGCTAAACCTGACCGCGACGCGCGACTATGAAGTAAACGCACACTGGGCCCTGTACTGTGAAAATTACCTGGAAGGTTTTCACATTCCATACGTGCACAGAGGCTTGAACGAAGTAGTCGATTACGGCACTTACACGACCGAGACATTTCGTTATTCGAGTTTGCAGACGGCGTGGTCAGAACCACCTGCGATAGCGGGTGGTTCTGACACCGATCCTGTTGCTCGATACTTGTTCATCTTCCCAAACACCATGTTCAACTTTTACCCGTGGGGCATTTCGGTGAACGTCGTCGAACCGATCGCACCGGCGAAAACGCGTGTCCGCTTTCTAACCTACATTTCCGACGAATCGAAACTAAAGACTAGTGCCGGTGCCGACCTGCACGGTGTCGAAATGGAAGACGAGGCCGTCGTAGAAAGCGTACAGAAAGGCGTCCGCTCAAGGTATTATTTGCACGGCCGATATTCGCCGACCCGCGAACAGGGAACGCACCATTTTCATCGATTGATCGCGGAGTTTATGGGTTGACCGCGGGTATAACCAGAGTTATACTAACGGAATGAAAACTGCAATTTCAGTCTCGGACGACGTATTCGTACTAAGCGAAAAACTTGCGAAAAAATTGAAGACATCCAGAAGTGCGGTTTTCGCCCTAGGTATCAAGAAACTGAGCGATGAACTCGACAAAGAGGCGATGATCGCGCGTATCAACAAGGTTTGCGAAGAAGTCGACACCTCGGTCGATCCGGTACTTCGAGAATATACGTACAGGAAATTGCGGAAGGCCGAATGATGATTAAGCGGGGGCAGCTATATTGGCTCGACCTGGGAGAGCCGCGCGGTTCGGGTCCGGGATATTGCCGCCCAGGTGTCGTAATTCAAGACAATCATTTCAACAGAACAAAGCTCAACACCGTTGTTGTTGCTCTTGTAACAACCAACCTCCGACTTGCTTTAATGGACGGCAACGTCCTGCTCACTCCTAAAGCCAACGGCGTCAGAGAGCTTTCAGTTGTTAACGTTACTCAAATCTACACGGTCGATAAAGTGGAACTGGTTGATCGGATAGGCAATGTAACAAGAGCTGAGTTAGAACAGATCGACAACGGACTGAAGCTCGTGCTTTCGCTTGGACCGGATGAAAAGTGAGGGAACTTTAAATTTGGAGTTGAACGCGCTCCGTGCCGAGATTGAACGGCACAACGACCTTTATTATCAGCAAGCCGCCCCGGAGATCTCGGATTTCGAGTTCGACAAACTGCTTGAGCGCCTGAGGCAGCTTGAGGCCGAGCATCCCGACCTGATCACGCCGGACAGCCCGACGCAGCGGATCGGCGGCAAGGCCGAAAGCCTTAAGCCTTTCGCGCACACGGTTCCGCTGATGTCGCTGGATAATTCCTACGATCTTGACGATCTGAAAGCTTTCACCGAGCGCTGTGAAAAACTTGCCGAAGGGCGCTTTCTGGAATATGTCGCCGAGCTTAAGATCGACGGGCTCAGCGTTTCGCTTCACTACGACGATGGAATTCTTAAAGTCGGCGCGACGCGCGGCGACGGCTCACGCGGGGATGACATAACGCCGAACGCCAGGACGATCAAAACAATTCCGTTAAAACTTAAGAGCGATTCTCCCGCCCATGCCGAGGTGCGTGGCGAAGTGTTTATTTCCCGTTCGCAATTTCAAAAAAACAACGCCGAGCTTGAAATGCAGGGCGAAAAAACATTCGCCAATGCAAGAAATTCCGCGTCGGGAACGCTGCGGATGTTGGATTCGGCCGTTGTTGCTTCACGCCGCCTGGATATGTTTCCTTATGCCGTTTTTCGCGGCAATCAAAAGATGTTTCCGACGCATTGGGAGAATTTCGAATGGCTTGCCCGCAATGGTTTTAACGTCAATCCTAACCGGGCATTGTGTCGCAGCT
>CADEEU010000214.1 GCA_902826385.1 uncultured Acidobacteriota bacterium
GCTCCGCTCGGATACGAGATACATCTCTTCGACGAACAGATCAAGGGCGGCGGATTTATGCGCTCGCAGATCCCTGCGTTTCGCCTTCCGGAACAGGTGCTGAACGACGAAGTCGATTACATACTGCGGCTCGGCATTCACACGCATTTCAAACATTACGTTTCCAGTTTACAAGAAGTGTTGGCGCAGGATTACGATGCGGTTTTCGTCGGCACCGGCGCTCCGCGTGGGCGTGATCTGCCCGATCTTCCGGGCCGTCAGGAGTGCGACGCGAACATCCACATCGGCATCAACTGGCTCGGCTCGGTCGCTTTCGAACATACCGACAAGATCGGCAAACGCGTGATCGTGCTCGGCGGTGGAAATACGGCGATGGACTGTTGCCGTACGGCGCGCCGATTGGGCGGCGACGACGTGAAGGTGATCGTCCGCTCGCCGTTCGCGACGATGAAGGCCTCGCCGTGGGAAAAAGAAGACGCGATGCACGAAGACATCCCGATCATCGACAACCACGTGCCCAAGTCTTTCGTGTTCGAAGACCGACTGGAGCGGCAAGCATCCTTGCTTGCCAATGGCGAAGAGCCGAAAGAGCAAGCAGGGATCCTTGCTGCTCCAGTCCTTGTCGGGATGACGTTCGAAAAGGTCGAGGCGGTGTTCGATGAGAACGGCAAGCGTAAACTCGTGCCTACCGGTGAGCCGGATGTTTTCTACCCGGCGGACGACGTGCTGATCGCGGTCGGACAAGAGAATGCTTTCCCGTGGATCGAGCGAGATCTCGGCCTTGAGTTCGACAAGTGGGAGATGCCGGTCGTTGACAAGACGACGTTCCAATCGACGAATCCGAAGGTCTTCTTCGGCGGGGATGCGGCGTTCGGCCCCGAGAATGTGATCACCGCCGTCGCCCACGGACATCAAGCGGCAGTCTCGATCGACCTGTTTTGCAAGGGCGAGAATCTGCTGACGAACCGCCTGCATCCGAGCGTGAATCTTCATTCAGTGAAAATGGGCATTCACGAATGGGCATACGACAGCGAGATCGACCACGACAAGCGATACATCGTCCCGCAGGCTGATAAGTCGCTCACGCTCAAGGATCGGAAGAAGGAAGTCGAGCTCGGGTTCGATCCGCTGACCGGCTACGAAGAGGCTCAGCGATGTCTGAACTGCGACGTGCAGACGGTCTTTACCGAGGTCAAATGCATAGAGTGTGACGCCTGCGTCGACATCTGCCCGACGAGCTGCATCACCTTCACGCACAATGGTGAGGAAGACGATCTCCGCTCGCGCACGAAAGTTCCCGCACTCAACCTCACGCAAGACCTCTACGTTTCCGACGCCCTGCCGCAAACCGCCCGCGTGATGGTCAAAGACGAAGACGTCTGCCTCCACTGCGGCCTCTGCGCCGAACGCTGCCCCACCGCCGCCTGGGACATGCAAAAATTCTGGTACAACGTCACCAAAGCCGGCGAGATTAAGTACGGTTGTAATGGAAATGGTGGGAAGTGAGTGGATAAGAAGCGCGAACGAGCATTGGAGATACAAGAGGAGATTCGAAACGTGTTGTTTCGCGATTGGGATCCAATGGGTGTGAACGATCTGGCCCCCGAAGACGAATACGACAACTACATCGGCAGCGTGTACCGAATGCTCGCGACCGGGACAGATGTAGCTAAGCTAAGCCAACACCTCCGACAGCTAGAGATCACACAAATGGAGAAGCCGACTAATGATGAGCATCGTCGGAGCGTAGCTGAAAGGCTTTTACGGCTAAATATATCGCTTGCCGAGTAGCTTGCGTTTTCCAGCCGTTCGCTTCGAACGGCTTTCCCGAAGGGCAATTAGCCACGCCGTTCACGGCGTGGTCAGGTTGATAACGGTAGATAGGGCGTTTTAACGCCCTTCTCTTAGCTTTAGCAAAATGTCGATCACCGTTTACACCGAGATCAATTTCCATATCACTTGGCATACGAAACTGAGTTTGCCGATGATAAACGCAAAGATTGAGGAACGGCTCTATCATTATTTGACGCACAAAATACTCGAAACAAAAGGCGCGGTTCTGCACGCCATCGGCGGTATCGAGACGCACGTTCACATCGGCGTCAGCTTGCAGCCGAATATTCTCGTATCGGATTGGGTCGGTAAGCTAAAAGGCTCAAGCTCGCATTACATCAATCATGAGGTTCAGCCCAAAGCTCTCGAATGGCAACGCGGGTACGGGATCGTGACGTTCGGGACGAAAGATTTGAAATGGGTAGTGAATTATATTGAGAATCAAAAAGGACATCACAAACGCGGAACGATTCACGAACGGCTTGAAAGGTTTTCTGGCGATGACGATGGCTAAAGCCGCAGACGAGAAGGACGTTAAAACGCCCTTCAGATCGGTTGGGCAACCTACCACGCCGTAAACGGCGTGGCTAGCTGCCGCGAAACGCGGAAAAATGGCTTCGCCGCCTAAAAACAACGAATGGCGAGGAATGTTTAATGACAAACGATAGAGTATTCGCGATGAGTTTTGCGGGGGTTTATCCGCATTATGTGGCGAAGCCGGAGAGGAAGGGGCGGACGAAGAGTGAGATCGACGAGATCATTCGGTGGCTGACGGGATACACGAAGGCGGGATTGGCGAGACAGATCGAGAAGCGGACGACTCTCAGAGACTTTTACGAAAAGGCCCCGAAGTTCAACCCGAACGCCTCGCTTATCACAGGCACCGTCTGCGGCATCCACGTCGAAAACATCGACGACCCGCTTATGCAAAAGCTTCGCTACCTCGACAAACTGATCGACGAACTCGCCAAAGGTAAAAAGATGGAAAAGATACTGCGAAGCGCGGAGTAAATGCAGCAGGCGTTGAACATTGTAGCCGCCACAACGATCATCCTCGCGGGGATTTGGTTGATAGGCTTGGCTGTCGCTGCTTTCGTTCGGCCCGAAAGAGTGAAGGACTTCTTCGGCAAGTTTGCGAGTTCTGCTTTCACGCATTTTTTCGAGATGTTTCTGCGGCTTATCGTCGGTGCGGCGTTTGTCATTTACGCTCCTCAGATGAAGTTTCCAATGGTTTTTACGATATTCGGATGGCTGTTGATCGTGACGACTGCCGTTCTGATGTTCGTCCCGTGGAAACTCCATAGACGGTTCGCTGATAAGTCATTGCCGATGGTAAACAATTGGATGGCTCTTTTTGGAATCGTGTCGTTTTTCTGCGGCATTTTTGTCCTTTACGCGTGCATTTTCGGTAAACGGCTCTAGCCAAACCTGGTCGCGACTTATGAGAAAGTTAATTGCCGCGATGAACATGACGCTTGATGGTTTTTGCGATCACACGGCGATGATCGCGGATGACGAGGTGCATCGGCATTACACTGAGCTGCTGCGTGAGGCGGACACGATCATTTACGGGCGAAAGACGTTTCAACTGATGGAATTCTGGCCGCCGCTCGCTGCGAATCCCTCGGGGAACGAAGCGATGGATGAGTTCGCGGTGGCGATCGACGAAATTCGAAAGATCGTCTATTCCCGCACGCTCGAGAGCGTTGAATGGAAGACCGCCGAGCTAAAACGCGAGATCGTCAAAGATGAGATCGTTGACCTTAAACAGCGATTAGGAAAAAACATCCTCGTAGGCAGCCCGAGCCTAATCGTCCAGCTAGGGAATCTGGCCCTCATCGACGAATACCAGATCGGCGTTCAACCAACTGTTTCGGGAAGCGGCTTACCGTTGTTCAAAAACATCACCGGCAGGATCGACCTTAGACTCTCAAAGACAAAAACATTTACGTGCGGTGCGGTAATTCATTACTATCAGACCAAACGATGAAGTTTGAAAAACTAGTTCCAAATGTCTTTTATGTCGATATTGCCGATGGCGTGAGAATGTTTGTCGATTGTCTGGGTTTTGAGATCGGGCATGATGAACGAACATCTCGCCAACCGTTCTGCGTCGTCGAAAAAGACAGCCTGCGGATAAATCTTTTCCAAAACGCCGAACTCGCCAAAGAACACAGTCCCGAGTTCCGGCTGGTGACCCAAAATATCGACGAAGTTTTCGACAAGATTTCAATGTCCCATCCCGAATTCCTCCACCCAAACCTCCCAAAGATCACCCTCCGCCCATGGGGCGCCAAAGAGTTCGCACTAATGGACGGCCAGATCGGCGTTATTATTCAGGAGTGGTGAGATACGGAAAGGTAGCAGCGTGGTAGCCGAAAAATAGATTTGATGAAGTTTGAATTGAAAGACAGTTTAAGGGGTGAACCAGACGAAATCCTTTTCGAAGATTTGCGTCGATGCGCCGCAGCCATTGGTCGAGATACGATAACTATGTCTGAATACGAAACAATCGGTAAGGCTCACCCAAGCACCTTTAAACGACGATTGAGGGAATGGCCGAAAGCATTGGATCTCGCAGGACTAAAGCCAAGCAGATAAAAGATAGAAATCACTGAAGAGGAGCTATTTGAGAACATCCGATCATTGTGGACGAATCTCGGTCGCCAACCCTCGTATAGCGAGGTAAAGGCACCTTTATCAAAATATTCTGCGGGCACCTATGAAAATCGATTTGGGTCATGGTCAAAAGCACTGCGGGAGTTCGTCGAGTGGGTGAATTCGGAGGACACCAATCCTTCTGCATCGAGTTTAGAAGTGCCAGTATCTTCACCAGAAACCGAGCGTCCAAAGCGGCGTACTCGAAGGGAAATTTCTGACCGACAGAGATTTCGTATCTTGGTTAGAGATGGATTTAGATGTAGAAAATGCGGTAGAAGCCCATTAGTTGAGGTGGGCATTGAGTTACACGTCGATCATATTTTGCCTTGGTCAAATGGCGGTGAAACCGTTGACGACAATCTCGAAACTAAATGTTTGAAGTGTAACTTAGGTAAAGGAAATGCATTTGATGTTTAGCCCCGCGAGCAATAGGCATCGTAACTATCCCACAAACACATTCCGCACAAATCATCTTTAGGCTGATGCACGAAATCATTCGTTTGCACTTGACATTCGCAACCGTTTGGTTGCATACTCCTGTTTGTAATCATGAACCGAGACATTTTCCAAGCCATAGCTGACCCGACGAGGCGGGCGATCATTGCGTTGATCGCTTTGCAGGCGATGACGCCGAATGCGATCGCGGAGAATTTTCACACGACGCGGCAGGCGGTTTCTAAGCATCTGCGGATACTTACGGAATGCGAACTCGTGACGCAGGAACATCGGGGCCGCGAAATTTATTACAGCTTGGAGATCGACAAAATGAAAGAGATCGACGAATGGCTGGAGCAATACAGGAAGATCTGGGAAACGCGATACGAGCAACTCGATACGTTGCTTACCGAGTTAAAACAAAAAGAGAAACAGGAGAGAAAGATATGAAACCCGCCGAAGCAAGTCTGCCGTCAGAAACCGACGTACTCGTCCAACGGAGCTTTGATGCTCCCGCCAAGCTGGTGTGGCGGGCCTACATGGAACCGGACCTGATGCGTCGTTGGTGCGGGAGCACGCCCGGTTGGTCGATGCCTGTCTGCGAGATGGATATGCGCGTCGGCGGCCAGTATCGCTGGCGCTGGCGGAGTGATGAGAACGGCCAGGAGTTCGGATTCACCGGAGAGGTTCTGGAGGTCGTTCCGCACGCGAAAATCGTGCATACCCAAATCTTCGATCCGGGCGATCTGGGCGTTTCCATGGGCGGTGAACCATCGATCGTTACCGTCACCTTCCAGGAAGCCGACGGGATGACGAACGTGGCTACCTTGATCAAGTATGCTTCGAAAACCGACCGCGACGAGGCGTTTGCAACCGGCATGACAGAAGGCATGGAGATGAACTACAAGCGGCTCGACGAAGAGTTGGCGGTGATGAAGACGCGGGCTCCCGTAGTTTGAGTAATTGGTTTTGTCGCTGCAAGCGACAAAGAAAATAGCCTGGGGTGTAGCGAGGCTTTGTGAGCGAAACCCTAGGCACGGACGGTCAGAAGTTTCCGACCCTGAAGGGGTCGCACACCGACGGCGATGTTGCTCGCCTGCAGCGAGCGGAAGATGATTTAACCTTATCCTAGGGTTCCGCAAAGCCTTCACCCTAGGCTATTATCTTCGTCGCCTTCAGCGACCAATAGTTGAGAAGGAATTATGAATTTTGTTGTAAATAAAGAGACGAAGACGGTCACGATAACCAAAGAGTTTGATGCCGAGCTGTCGTTGGTCTGGGACGCTTATACAAACGCTGAGCTACTCGACCAATGGTGGGCACCGAAACCTTTCGCATCACGAACAAAGACCATGGACTTTACCGTTGGCGGCAAGAGATTTTACGCAATGGTCAGCCCCGAAGGCGTCGAGCGTTGGGTTTTGCAGAAATTTACTTCGATCACGCCAAAAACCAATTTCAAGCTCTTCAACACATTCGCCGACGCCGACGAGAATGTGGAATTGCCGGGTTCGGATTGGGACCTGAATTTTAGTGAGCAAGACGGAAAGACGACGGTTCACGTTTCTATCTACAACGAATCGCTCGAACGCCTCGAGCGGATGATCGAATTCGGCTTTGTCGAGGGAACGGAGGCGCAGTTGAAGAATCTCGAGGAACTGCTTGCGAGGTTATCGAAACACTAGTT
>CADEEU010000215.1 GCA_902826385.1 uncultured Acidobacteriota bacterium
TGTTTGCACCTGTTTATATCGCCTTGCAAAAGGGAAGCGGAGTCGAGGCGGAGGCCGAAGGGGAAAACACGCTTTCGATCCACGGCCTTGCGACGTTTTCGAAATGGCCGATGCGGGACGCTCACGCCGTGCCGCTGCCGAATGGCAAGGACAAGATGTGGGGCAAGGAAAAGCGGCTCGGGTTTCTGCGAGCGTTAGTTGTGGACATCGAACATCCGGCCGGAACATTTCGTGCGGTCACCGTTCATCTCGACGTGCATTGTTCGCGGGCGCATCGGCATAGGCAGATCAAGATCATCCTCGATCATCTCGACACGCTTCCGCCGCTGCCGACGCTGATCGGCGGCGACTGGAACACGACCACATTCAACGCGCAAAGCTCGACGCGGGCAATCCTGGGTTATTGGCGACGCGTCATGATGGGCATAAGAAACGTCGTAAATAATCACTATCCGCATCCGGACCGATATTTCGAACGAGGGCTTTTTGGCGAGCTCGAAAGCCGCGGCTACAACTATAAAGATCTGAACGAGATCGGCGTCGGTACGCTGCACTACGACGTGTCAAGCATCGAGAAAAACACAAACCTTCGCGATTGGGTGCCGGAATGGTGCTTTCCGTTTCTTTTCTGGGCCACAAACCGCGTCGGCGGCAAGGTTTCAGTTCGGCTCGATTGGTTCGCGGGCAAAGGAATAATTGCGTCTAAAGAAAATAAGCCGCGAACGGTCGGGAACCTGACAACCGAAGACGGAATTCCGCTCTCCGATCACGACGCAATTACTTTGGACTTTTCGCTTGCGGCGAAGTAGAATCGCGGGAAGTCTTAAAGTCCAGTATTTACCTTGGAGGCTCGTCATCCAATGTTCCTTCGTTCGATATTGATCGCAACAGTTTTCATCTCTTTACTATCAGGCTGCGGTATCAACTCGGTAACCAAAGCCGAGATCGAGTCCATAAAAGCTGGTAACAAAATCACTTATCGCTACAAGAAAGGTGACAAGAGTTGGTTCTACGCGGACAAGGTAACGCGCGTCGATGAAGAAAAGATCTATTACAACGCCAGCAAGAGCGAATCGACCAGCGGCACAGACGTCCGGCTTGACGAATACGATACGACTCGCGAACTTTCGATCAAAAAGGCCGACATAATCAAGTACGAGACCGAACAGCCGCCGGACGAAAAAAAGATCGTCTGGATACAGTAGCTTCGGACCGCTTCGACCGCATATACTTAAAGCATGGAAGTCGCATTTTGTCAGACATTGAGTTTCAACGCTGAAACTTTTGATTTCGAAGCCGTCGCGCATGAGAACGGCAACGCCACGATTATTAAATTCGCGGTGGACGAGAAAAAGGTCAGTCCGGGCGATGTCGTCGTGGTCGTTTCGGGCGAAGACATCAGCTTTCACGGGCTGATCGGAAAGATCGAGGATGGTTATGCATACGCTTCAGATCCCAAAGGTTCTCTGCTGCCCGCCGGAGTCCAGTAAAATGAGACGGAATTCGGGCTGTTCAACGCTGGAGAAAAGTAATTTGTTCTTAGAAGAACTTCTCCGACCGCTTGTGTCGTGCGAAAAGCCGGATGAAAAAGTTTCCAGAAAGGTGGATAAAAGAATCCGGCTCACCCGACAGTGATCTTTCCGACGTTGAGCTGGAGAGTTTACTTCAAGATACTTTCGCCGGCATTTGGCTCGGTAAGAGTGTCCTAGCAATAATTCCCGATCTTACCCGCGATGATCCGACGCCGCTCTTGTTTCCAAAAGCGGCGTCGATGCTTTTTGACTCCGGCGTCGAGAAAATCGATGTCCTGGTCGCGCAGGGAACCCACTCCCCGATGACGGTCTACGAAAAGCGGTGGAAAACCGGCCTCGTCGATTATCCAAAACTAGCGGCGCGAATAGATTTTTTCGACCACAAGTGGGACGATTCCGGCGAGTTAGCGTCGATTGGCGAAATCGAGAAAGATGTCGTCATTCACCTTTCCGGCGGCCTGCTTAACGAAAAAATAGCGATTACAGTTAACAAACGGGTCGTGTCCGGTGATTACGATTCGGTCTTGGTTTTTAGCTCGACCGTTCCGCACGAGGTTGCGGGGTTTTCGGGCGGGGCCAAAATTTCTTTCCCGGCGTGGCCGGGCCGGAACTGACACACGCCACGCATTGGCTCGGCGCTCTTGCAAAGATCGAAAACGTAATCGGCAAAATCGACACGCCGACGCGGCGTTTGATCAATACCGCGGTCGAGCTAATTAAGACGCCGGTGGTATGTATAAACTGTATCGTCTCACGGGAACGTGCGGGTCGTCTGCAAACCCACGCGATTTTTGTCGGCGACATAAAAACAGCGTTTGAGCTGGCTGCTCAAATCTCCGCGATCGTTCATGTTAAATCGGTCCCGAGAAAGTACGGCAAAGTGCTGGCATTGCTGGATGAGCATTACGACGAGCTTTGGGTCGGTGGAAAAGCGAGCTACAAACTTGGTGGTGTCATTGCCGACGGCGGCGAGTTGTTGATCTACGCTCCCCACTTGAAGCACGTGTCGATCACACATGGCGAACTGATTGAAAAGTTCGGTTACGCCCCGATCGAATCCGTTTCGCACATGGTCGAAAAACACCCTGAGCTCGGATGCAACCTTTGCGTCGCGGCACATCTGGCCCATGTCGCGTACGCCGGACGAATCGACGAACAGGGAAATGTGCAGCCAAAATACAAGATCACTCTAGCGTCGGGATTGGACGAGTCGATTTGTGAAAAACTGCGGCTGGGCTACGTCGATCACAGAGCGGTCGATCTGAACGCGTTTCTAGTCGACCCGGACGTTTTGGTGGTTCCGGACGCCGGACGCGATCTTTATATGATTTCCTGAGCAGTTGCCCGCTTCAGCGTGCTAAAGACTGTTTGAAATGGATTTCTCCGCGCTCTCCGCGTCGCTCTCAGTGCCCTCAGCGTCAAAATCTTTTCTTGAGATTTTTCAACGCTGAGGACGCAAAGCATGGCGCGGAGTTCGCTGAGAAACATTTTCAACGACCGAGAATTTCAAGCTAACCCATTAGGTTTCAAGCATGCCGTCTGTTGAGAGCACAATCTCACCTATAGAGACCGTTTCGGAAGGCGAGGCGAAGTTCGAGGTCTGGCGAAACCGTGCCGGTTTTGTTCTTGCTCCGGCGGCGTTTCTGATCGTATGGTTCCTGCCGTTCGCAAACCTTAAACCTGAGGCACATCGGCTGGCGGCGGTTATGGCGGCGGTGATCGTGCTGTGGCTTTGCGAATCGCTGCCAATGACCGTGACAGCGCTTTTCGGTGCGGCGTTGGCGGTCATCCTGCAGGTTGCCGACGCAAAGACGGTGTTTGCGCCGTTTGCCGATCCGTTGATATTTCTATTCATCGGGTCGTTTATCCTTGCTCGAGCTATTTTCGTCCATAACCTGGACAAACGCGTCGCATACACGGTCCTTTCCTGGAATTTTATCGGCGCCCGACCATCCCGTATTCTGTTCGCGTTCGGAGCCGTGACTGCCTTTATTTCCGCGTGGATTTCGAACACGGCCACGACGGCGATGATGTTCGCAATCGGTCTTTCGATCATTTCGTTTCTGTTCGCTCACGAAAAGGAGACCGGCGTTAAAATCAACCGGTCGTATGCCACGGCGATGATGCTGATGACATCTTTCGCTGCTTCGATAGGCGGACTGGCGCCACCGATAGGCACGCCGCCGAACGTGATCGGCATCGGGTTTCTGCGAAATCTGGTTGGAGCGGATATTTCGTTCTTCAAGTGGATGATGATCGGTGCTCCGGTTGTGATCGTACTGTTTCTATTTTTATGGTTTTACTTCAACAGGCTGGCACCGGCCGGCGTGACAGAGATCAAAGGCAGTGCCGAAATGCTCGACCGCGAAAGGGCCGCTTTGGGGCCGTGGACGCGCGGACAAAGATCGGTCGTTATCGCGTTTTCGGCGACCGTGCTTTTGTGGATCGTGCCCGGGCTTATCGCACTTTTTGCCGGCGAACAAAGCTCCATCTACAAAACCCTGAACTTGCGCATTCCCGAAGCGGTCGGGGCCGTATTCGGGGCCTTGCTGCTTTTTGTGCTGCCCGGCAACAGTTCCGGCGAGCGGGCGATAACGTGGGACGAAGCCGTTAAGATCGACTGGGGCGTTATACTTTTGTACGGCGGGGGTTTTGCGTTGGGCGTGCTCTCGTTTCAGACCGGTCTGGCCGAGTCGGTCGGACGCGGGTTGACCGAATATCTGCCGTTGAGCGGCGGTTTTGGGCTTCTTGTCGCGTCGGTGCTGGTCGCGATCATCGTTTCGGAAACTACCTCGAACACGGCCTCGGCGAACATGGTCGTGCCGGTTGTTATCGCAATTGCCCAGGCCAATGGCCAGGACCCGTTTCTTCCTGCGCTCGGCGCAACGTTTGCCGCAAGCCTAGGGTTCATGCTGCCGGTTTCGACGCCGTGTAACGCCATCGTCTATGGCTCGGGATACGTGCCGCTGACAAAAATGATCAAATACGGCATCTTGCTGGATGTTGCCGGAGCGATCGTTATCATTACCTTTGTCTGGACGCTCGGAAGTTTGATCAGGTAAGCCGAACGCGGCGATATCATTTGCCTCAAACGCCGTTTTCATGCGATTATTTCGGTGTCTGGGGATGTAGCTCAGCTGGGAGAGCGCGGCGTTCGCAATGCCGAGGCCAGGAGTTCGATCCTCCTCATCTCCACCATTGATTCTAAAGGACTTACGCTGTTAGCCGATCGTCCTGAATTTGGGAATGGTAGGATTTTGGCAGGATTTGTATTTTTTCCAGGTCCAAAACCGCCGCTCTCTTTATCTTTGTACCTCGTTTATACCGGGGCACCGAACGAAGATCTGAGTGCCCCAAAAGGCTGGCGACGGTGGAGTCGTCATAACCAAGTTCGTGGAGCCAGGTTCCAAATGACCGGCGAAGAGCCCGCATACCAAGCTTCGGGATGCCCGCCCGAATGCAGGCGAATCGAATCCCATTTTTGATACTCTTGAGCTTTTCTCCTGTTCGATAGCTGGGAAAGAAAAGATCGCCGGGATCGTGTAGCCTTCGCATAAGGATCTCTTTTACGATACGGTTCATTGGAACCACGACCTTTCGTTTTGTCTTTCCTTGCAAAAGAGTGATCTCTTCCCGATGCCAGTTAACGTGTTTCGTTTTGTCGAGTCCGAAAACATCGTTCTGACGCAGACCCGTGAATATCACCAGGGTGGCGATATCGCGTTGCAGGCTGTTCCTGAATGAAGCGAAAAAGCGTTCCGCCTTTTCAAACTCAAGTATCAGGTCCTGCGTGTTGTCGAACTTGGGGAGTTCGATACGAGAGCACGGTTTGTAATCGCAAAGGTCGTTTCTAACCGCCAGACTGAAAACTCGCGAAATAATGGACATCTCGCGATGGATTGTCGCCGCCATTCTCGGACGCCCATGCCTTGTCGGCGTTTGCATCCTTCTGGCCTTGAACTTCTCCACATCCGCAGGTTTGATCTGGTCGATAGGTCTCCCCTTGAAGAATTTCATCGATTCGCGGCAGATGACTACCGCCTTCTCCAACGAAGCGGGAGTTTGATTAGCGGCAACGTGTTCGAGATACACGTTTCGGACAAAATCTTCCCATGACGGAGTCGCAATGACAGTCACCGGTCCGGCTAACAGATTTTTGTTATCAAAGATCAAGTCATGCTTGAGCTTTATCTCAAGCCTATCGGCCTCCGTTTTCGAGGTACGTTCCGGTAGTCGCTTTTTGTGCGTTACTCCTTGGTAGTCGAATTGAATATAAAGCCGTTTGGTTTTTTTACATTCGTAAACAGGCATGTTGTTTCCTCCATGCCCGAGCATTGCCGGGATAATATTAACCAAGTCCGAGAGCTTCATCAAAACGGCTCTGTGTTTTCTCAGTACTTACGAGCAACATCTTCCGGACCTTTGCTTGCCCGTTTCTCAAGGTAATACTCGGCGACTCCAGATACTCTTCGACCTTTTGAATATTGAAGCTCGGATTTCGACCGAATCTTACATGAGGGATCTTGTAAAGCTGTACGTACTTCACAAGGGTTTTTGTTGAGATTCTGAAATGAGCGGCCGTTTCTTCCAGAGTAGCTCTCTTGTTCATATTGTCATTACGAACCTTTCGCCTTTTTGGGCACTAAAGTTCCCAGCAGTCGTAAAGCAAGATTTATGCCGTTCTTTAACAACCGTGAATTACCTTGCAAACGCTCATGTTGGACGAAACTTGGTCAAGAATTGCACCAGCGGAGCTTGCCTCCAAGCAGCTATTTATAGTTGGGGAAGGCGCAGTCCCCGCTCGTTTCGGTTGTGACCAAATACGAGTGAGGAGCCTTAAGAGCCGGATCGATTATCTCAACCGCAATCGAATGGACTCGGCCACGCGGGCGATGTTTCGCTTAAGAACAACAGATCGTCGCGAAGACGAAGATCGAGGCGTCGAACCCGTACCAGGGCGACATTAAAAAAGCCTTGGAAAGGAAGGCGTCCGAAAGCATCGCCGCTATAAATAGCGGTAGCAGTATTGGAGCCAAAGCAGCTGACAGCGCGTCGGTATTTAGCTTTCTGGGATTCGT
>CADEEU010000216.1 GCA_902826385.1 uncultured Acidobacteriota bacterium
CGGGCGGTTTAGTTTGATGAAAGAAGGCGTGGTCGTTTCGTTTCAGTCGTTTGTCGATGTTATCGTCTTTCCCGATAAGGAACGCACCGAGTTCAAAGGCGGCGGTGTTAAGAGCGTGCAAACGAATGTCGGTTCGACGGGCTGGACCTTTGACGGTGACGCCGAGGTGGTAAAGAACCAGGACCAGAAACAGATCGATAATTTCAAACGCGGCATTCGAACAAGCCTAGATAATTTGCTTCGCGGCCAATGGCGAAACCAAGCGAAGCTCAACTATGTAGGCAAACGACAGGCGACGCTCGGCAAGCGAAATGATGTCGTCAAACTGACCTACGACGACGGCCTGACGGTCGAGTTCGAGTTCGCCGCCGACACTGGTCTTCCGATGAAAGCCCTCTACGGCCGCACTACCGCCGACGGCGAGGATATAAAGGAAGAAGACCGCTACGCCCAGTTTGTCGACGTTGGCGGCATCCGCTCACCGTTCATCATCGACCGCTTCACGAACGGGACCCAGACTTCGCGGATCAACTACGAATCGATGGAGTACAACCGCTCTATCCCAGATTCGATCTTCGCTAAACCGTCTAATCCAAAAGACTTGAAAAAAGATCTGAAGCTTTAGGCCGCTGCGGTGGCTGGGTGGCCGCTTGATTTTCGTGTGTGCCCGAGAAAATAAAACTTCCGGATGAAGCCGGGCTTTAAGCGGCGGCTTCGTTTTGTTCGGGTTTGGTGGCGATGTAGAGAATTCGGGTGCAGCTTTCGCAGGTTATAATTTGTTCGCCTTTACGGACCTCGACCTGCATTTGGGGGCGAAGGGACATGAAGCAGGCGCTGCATGAGCCGTTTACTACCTCGGCCACGGCGATGCCGTCGCGGCTTCTTTGGCCGAGGCGGTTGTAGACGGCGGCGAGTTGGGCCGGTAGGGTTTGAAAGACGGTATCGCGGCCGGCCGAATCGCGGTCGAACTCGGAACGGTTAGCGGCAAGCTCAGTGTCGAATTCGCTCAAGGCGGCTTCGCGTTTTGAGTCGATGGAATTTATTTCCTCGGCACGCGTTTCAAGCTCTTTTTCGACCTCTTCAATCGCGGTCATTTTTTCGACGACCTGCGTTTCAAACGCGGCGACCTGCTTTTGCAGAGCGTCGATCTCGCGCATTGCGGTTTCGTATTCTTTTTGGTTTTGGGCGTGTTTAAGATTGCGGTCGGCACGTTCGAGATAGGTCTTGTTCTCGGCGATCTGTTTTTCCAGTTCCGCCCGTTCCGCGTTCAATTTATCGCGTTTCGCCTGTATTTCGCGTATAGAAGAGGCGTGCCGTTCGAACTCTTGTTCAATATCTGCACGCCTTTGTTCCGCGGTTTCGATCTTATTTTTCAAACGCCGGATGTTGGTGTCCGTTATTTGTAACTCTATCAACTTCTGAAGCTCTGCTTTCACCTTTGTCAATATTCTCCTGCTTACCGCTTCATCTTACCGCACTCCGAAGCCTTTATAAAGCTGGCGGACCGAAATGCTCTCCGGTCTCCGCGAAGCTCTCCGTGTCCTCGGCGTTTAAAGGTCCGTTGAGAATTTTTCAACGCTGAAGACGCGGAGTTCGCTGAGAACAATTAGAAAGTGCGGAGATTTCAAACTTAACTCATCGCCAACAGGATAGAGAGGTCATGCTTCAATCAGTAGGCTAATGTGAGCGATCAGGGCGTGGGAATTGACCTGTTCGGCGGTTCTTTCTTCGGTTAGGAGCTGCCACACCGGTTTTTGGCCGTTCATAAAGAGCGCCATGTCCACATTTGCCTTTGGTATTCCAAAATGTCGAAGGCGTGCAAACGCAAGGCCGCCGCCGCGCATAAAGCCATCGGCAGGCGTTCGTGTCCAACCCGCTTCGACCGTCAGACATCTCACACCGTAACGAAAGCTGAGGGATGTCCCGACTATGTTGGCTCCCCGATATGAAAAACTGTGCGGCTCGGTACGCTCGATTGCGACGGCGGCGCTGGATCTGTTTGCTACGGCAGCGTGTTCGGTCAGCGTTTCAAACAGCCATTTTACGCCCGTAAGGCGGATCAGGTCGTTAGAAGCTTTAAGCTCGAGATAGTCGGCAACGTCGTGGCGATTGCCTGACCTCGCTTTTTCCGACGCCTCGGCCAGCATTTCCGACCATATTTCGTCCAGTTCGTTCACGTTTTTGAGAATAGGGCCAGGCGTTCAGGAATGCAATTTCGTGCTATGATTTCGGAACTAGGGCCGCGTTTCTTATTTAGTAGTTCGAATGTGCTCTTAAATCATGAATAAGGTCTTTCTGCTTATTTTCTGCCTGATTCTCGCCTCGGACGGCTTGGGTCAAAAAACTCCGCAACCCGCGAAGAAGAGCTCTCCTACAAAAGCGACTAGCCAAACGACAAAGAAGCCCGTTGCGAAATCGGCCCAGCCAAAGGCGGGTTCGGCTTTTACCGCATCGAAAACGCCGGTGAAAAAGCCAACGCCGCCGCCGGCGGTCATTCCCGATCCAGAGGTGGACAAAGCTCGCTTTGACGCTGCGGTAGCGGCTGGATCTAACGCCGAAAAGGCGAGGCTTTTGCGGATCTTTCTGGATGAATTTCCAAACTCCGAGCTGCGAGACGAGGCTTTTGTCTATCTTGTAACCGCTCGTGCCGTGAACGGCAGTGAAAAGCTTCAAGCCGCAGATATCGTTGACGCCATAGCAAGCTTTAAACTTGCGGTTAAGGAAGCTCCCATTCCGACGCCTGATCGCCTGTTCGAAGACGTAGTTTCGAAAATTCCATCTACGCTTTTTTATCAGGGCCATCGCGGGCCGGCAATGGAGCTTGCGGCCGCGATCGAGAAAAAGTACGCAAACGATGCCAGGCGATTGTTGAGCATGGCCGGGTTCTATCTGAGCATCGAGAACGGCGACGAAGCCAGGAGAGTTGCGGAAACTGCCATTGCGGCTCAGCCGACATCCGCCGCTGGCTACCAGGCGCTAGGCCTGGCGCATCGTCTTAATTTCGATCTTGAAGAGTCTTCAAATGCGTATCTGAAGGCTCTCGAGCTTGATGTAACGAACGTCTCGGCAAAACGAAGCCTGGCGGAAATGAAACGCGCCCTGGGCGAATCGGAAGAGGCGGCGGCAATTTACCGCGACCTACTCTCGTCAAACGGCAACGACGTTATGTCGCACAACGGACTGATCCTGTCGCTATTCGGCAGCAATCAGCGAGCTGAGGCCGAGGCCGAACTTGCCGCATCGCTCGCGCGGTCGCCGCGGAATTTTACCCTTCTTGCGGCGGTTGGATATTGGTATGCGGCCCAGAACCTGAGCGACAAGGCGGTTGAATACGCGCAGAAAGCAGTAGACGCGGAACCGCGTTATATTTGGGGTCACATCGCTTTGGCCCGGGGGCTGATGAAATCGAACCGTCCGGTCGATGCCGAAAGGGCATTAATAAAGGCGCGGCAGTACGGGAATTTTCCGACGCTCGAATACGAAATAGCGTCGGCCCGTTTTAAGGCGGGACTTTATCGCGAGGCGATCGAGGGGCTTCAGAAAAGTTTCGTGCTTCGCGACGGAATGTTGGAAACGCGGCTTGGCGGGCGTGTTTTTAAGTCAGCAAAGAGTTTTCAGGAACTATTGGCGCCGGAGCGTAAGGCGAGCATTCTGGAACCGCTCGCGGCCGATGATGCAGCGGCTTCTGCAAGAATGCACACTTTGTTCGAGATGACGGCGAGGTTGAATTCAAATTCGGACGAAAACTCAATAGTCGAGCTGGCCGACGATTTTGTGAAAGGCGATGACAAGATGAAGCTGCACCGCCAGCTCCATGCTGCCGATTTGCTGCTGCAAAAGAACATAGCCGTCGCAAAAGCCGCTGAACTTGTCAAAGCCGCTGTCGGCAACGCCGACGCAGGCCTTGAAGTTTCGTCACCGGCGGCCGCGGTCATGGCCAGCGAGCTTTATGAAAGCCGTACCGTTGCGTTTGCCCGTAACGAGATCGTCCTGATCCCCGACGTACCGCGGCAAATGCTCTCCTCTATCTTGCGCGGCAGGATTGAAGAACTTGCCGGTTGGGCATTTTATCAGCAGCAAGATTATCCGTCGGCGGTGATCCGCCTGAGACGGGCGATAAGCGTGATGCCTGACAAAAGCGCTTGGTGGCGGTCCAGCATGTGGCGGCTGGGCACGGCGCTCGAAGCGGACGGCAAGGACAAGGAAGCGCTAGAATCATACATTCAAAGCTACAAAATCGACCGGCCAAGCCCAGTGCGTTACGGCGTGATCGAATCGCTTTACCGGAAAGTAAACGGCAGCACCGACGGACTTGAACAAAAGATCGGCCCGAACCCGATGCCGACTGTCGCGTATGTTTCTCCGCCACCGCCGGCCGGGCAGAAAAAGGAACTTACAAAGGCCGAACGCTCGGTACCGCAAGAGACGCTTTCAAGACCTTCGGAACCGCCGGCAGGCGAGAACATTCAAACCGCACAGCCTGAGGCCGAAAAATCCACGGCTTCTATTGAGTCGAGTGAACAGCCAAAAGCAGTAAGCGATGCCACAGTAAAGGAAAACACCGCGACGGAGCCGACAGCGAAAACCAAACCGCCGATCGATCATCCAACCTTTAAGCCTGAGGCAACGAAAGTCGCTGAATCAGCTCCGCCCGATCTTTCGGCTCTCAAAGAAAACGTAACCGCGAAAGTGGCGGATAAAGAACCGATTGCGAAATCGACCGAAAATGCAAAAGAGGAAGCTTCCGCAAAAACTGTATCTGAAGGCCGCGAGACTAAGTTGCCCGAATCACCAATCGTTAAGGCTAACGTAGAACCCGTAAAAACGTCGGCCGATCAATCGACGGCTGGGACAAATCCAAGTGACACCAAAACGGTAGAAATCAAAGAAGAGAAAACTGAACCGTCGCTGATAACCGATACTCGCCAGCCATCCGTTAAAATTGAAAATGCACCGCCGATCGTAGCGAAGGAAGACGAAAAAGCGGAGAATCCACCGTCGGAAGTAAAAAGTACTACGCCCGTGGAGTCAGCCGACAAAAACGAGCCTGAAAATATCCTTCGAGATCCGTTTGGTCAGCAGGCAGAGAAAAAGGTCACTCATATTGAGCCGGAAAAAGGTCATTCCTATAGAATCGGAAAAAGAACCCGCTGAGCAGAAACCTGCGACGCCGGAACAAAAACCGCCCGCGTCTCAGGCCAAAAGGCCTGTTATCGTCGTGAATGATCCACTTAAAGCGGAAGAGAAAGGCGGGGTCAAGTCGCGTGATTTGTTCGAGCCGGTGATAATCAGCATTCCTCGCAGCAATCCGGCTAAACCTGCGGGCGGCAGTCAAAAACCCGCCGCCGAGGCCGATGGGAATAAAAAACCGGACGAATCGGTAAACTCGGGGGCGACGCGGCGGCGCGTTGTCGAAGGAAAAGAAATTACCTCCGATCAGCAGTGCTCGATTGATGTAAACCAGGAAAATATCTCGATACTTAGCGGCGGCGGCAGCCTTGGCGTGCTGGTCACGATCGAGGGTGACGGCCAGCCGCGTCAGGTTTCGGCGACCTCGAACAGCCCGCGCGATGTCGAAGTCCGGGCGGAACCGCAGATCGACGGTATTTCAGGCCGCCGCTTTTACGTTATTAAATCCATCAGTTCGAATACCGGTGTTTACCAGGTAAACTTCGAGTCACCGTGCGGCAAAAAAGAGATCATGGTGCGCGTGCGCTAGGTGTGCCGCTCTCCACTCTTCCGTTCATCACCCACGCCGACTGTCGCCAACGCAACCAGCAATAGAAAAAAATACGCGTTCGACGGAGTTCGAAGCGGAAAATCGAAAAAGCTATGGATCAGAATGCCGACGCAGCCAGCCATTGCTCCGACCGCGATGCTTCGTCGTGTAGGACTTGTCGAACGCAGAACAACCGCCGACGCGCGTCTAAAAAATAACGCAATAAACGCAACCACGCACAGAAACGCAAGCACGCCGCCGTCTGCCAAGGCCTGCAGATAGTCATTGTGTGCCTGCTCGACGCGAAAGAATCCGTTCCACGTATCGTGCCGCGTAAAGGCCACGCCGAAAGCGTCAAAGCCGGCCCCGATGATCGGGTGATCTTGAAAAATCTTTAACGCAACGGACCAGAAGTGGGCACGCCCGCTCGTTACGTCCGCCTGAGAGCCCATTCCCAAACCACGGACCAGCGGATCGGCGCCGGAAAGAAACAGAACGGCGAATGCAACCAAAATTAAGGCCGCGGCACTCGCTATCGCTATTTTCAGTCCAATCCGGCCGGTTGCGGAGTCGTGTCCTGCATTTCTCCTCAAATAAAAATGTGCAAACAGGACGAACGCGGCAACGCCAAGCGTGCTTATCACGCCGCCGCGAGAGCCGGTCATCACGACGGCGATGACCATCAGCAGCATCGCGATCATCAGCAACGCCTTGCGGTTTCGCTCAACTACATCGCCGAGCAGCAAACCAAAGGTAATGCCGATCGTCATTTCCATAAATGCCGCAAAGTGATGTTGATTTACAAACGGACCGAACGGAATCGCCTGCGGTGTCGGCCGCATGCCGTAGATGGCGTCGGGGCTTGCAAGC
>CADEEU010000217.1 GCA_902826385.1 uncultured Acidobacteriota bacterium
CGGTCGCGCCAGCCGGAAGCTTGCCGCTAAGGTCCCAAAATTTCGTCTTGAAATCCATTCCGCCGGTCATTAGACCGACAAATGGCATGATTATACCCTCGGTAAAAGTAGTCACGATCTTACCGAAAGCCGCACCCATGATCACGCCGATTGCGAGATCAAGCACATTTCCACGAGCCAAAAAAGCCTTAAAGTCATTAAGCATTGTCCAGGCCTCCTGTGTTTAGTGTTCTTAGTTGAATTACGTGGGTCAGGTTGATAGTAATAGATAAGCTATTGTTAAACAAGAGACTTCGCGTTCTTTCGCAAAAAAAGAAGAGGGTCGAAATAACCCTCTTCCGCGATTGAAAAAATTCGATTGTTGAACTTAGACCGTGGCTGCTTCCGATTTGTCCTCGTCCTCTTCTTCCTCTTCCGTGATGGTGCTGGCAAGAATTTCGTCTTCGTCATCGTCCGCAGCGGCTGCGTAGGTTGATGAAGTGTAACTGGACGTTTCGGTACTTTGATACTGCGTTTGTGCCGCAGCGGCCTGTTTTGCAACGTCTTCGCGGGCCTTCAGCATGGTGCAGCCGCCTTCAAGCACGGCGCCGTCTTCGATAGTCAGACGCGGCGTTTGAATATTGCCCACGACTTTCGCAGTCCGACCGAGCTGTATCTTTTCCGTCGCTACGACATCACCGTTTACGGTGCCGTTAATTGTTGCCGTTGAGACCGCTATGTTCGCATCGACCTGTCCGTTGGTCCCGACGATCAGCGTACCGGAATCCGAACTGATCGAGCCGACAAGGTGTCCGTCAACGCGAAGCATTGCTTGGAAAACCGTTTCGCCGGTCAGCGTCGTTCCGTGACCGACAAATCCGCTCAAACGGCCTTCTTTGATGTCACGAGCCATCGACTCGCTGTCCGTAACAGGCTTGGTCGTGCTAGGGTTTTCACCCGAATATTGATATGACAGGGACGAATCTGCCGATTGATATTGCTGCGGTTCCGGATAGCTCGAATCGTTGGTCTGTTCCGACTTGGAACCTCTTCCCATTCTAATCATCTTATCTTAACTCCTTGAATTACTTAGATTTAGGCGGCAGTCTAAACAGGTTGGGGGCCTGACGATCGAGACTTGGTTTGAACGCCTTTTGGAAATGTCACTGAATGCTAACAACCAGAACATGATAAATGAGATACCTAAGAGTGTCTAGCTTTTTCTTTTAGAGTTGTTAAACAGGCACAAAACGTGGGACAATCGAAACTTTTCGAAAGGGTGAGGGTTGGTAAGATTGCAAGCTGAAACAAAAACAAAAGGTAAACTGCTGAAAAAGATGGGAAACGCCATCGCCGATTTTTCTATGATCGACGAGGGCGACAGGGTGATGGTGTGCCTTTCGGGCGGAAAGGACAGCTATACGATGCTGGACCTGCTGCTGGATGTACAGCGTCGGGCACCTGTTAATTTCTCGATTCTGGCCGTAAATCTTGACCAGAAACAACCGGATTTCCCGGAACATGTTCTGCCGGAATATCTTACGAGCCTCGGCGTCGATTACCGTATTGTCGAGGAAGACACGTTTTCAATTGTCACGAAACACATTCCCGAGGGTAAAACCTATTGCTCGCTCTGTTCGCGCCTGCGGCGCGGCATTTTGTATTCGACCGCGCTGGAGGAAGGCTGTACCAAGATCGCACTCGGTCATCATGCCGACGACATTATCGCTACGTTTCTGCTTAACCTGTTCTATGTAGGACAGTTAAAGGCAATGCCGCCGATCCTTCGTAACGATGCAGGCAACAATACGATCATCCGACCACTGTCCTATTGCCAGGAAGCCGAGGTCGCTAAGTACGCCCAAGAGCGAAAATTCCCCATCATTCCCTGCAATCTGTGCGGCTCACAGCCGAACCTGAAACGCGCCCGCGTAAAACGGCTGCTCAACGAGCTTGAAAAGGAAACACCGTTCATCCGCAGCTCAATCATGACAGCACTTACGAACGTAACCGGATCGCACCTGCTGGACAACAAACTCTACGATTTCCGCAACTTCGAGCCGCTTGTCAAACAAATCCCCGCCGGCCACGGAAGCGTCGAAAAAGAACTCGACGCCGTCTTCGACCACAGCGAAGGCGCGTTCGCCTCAAACCTGATGCAAACCGCAGGGATCGAGATAAATTAGGTGCCAGATTCTTGGGCACGGATCATTATTGAAAAAGAACTGAAAAGACATTGTTTTTTCGACACACTTTTATGCCTGATCTTCTACTGTGTCTTTTCAGTGTTTCCGTCCAAAATTCGTGTCCAAAATCTTACTGCAGCTTCTTCGGACCGAAGACTTTATCTTCGATCGGCTCATTATGTTTAACCGATGTGATCACGTTGACGATGTCTCCGTTCCCGGCGGTGTTGTTGATTTGTTTGAACGGCAGTTTTACGCCGTCGACTTCGCGGTAATCTTCGAACCTGATCGAATACGGAACCTGCACACTGCTGGTGCTTGTAGGTACGACACCTTCGCGTTTTAGCATCAGGAATGTTTTGGTCGAGTAATATTCGGTAAACTTAGTTCCTTTCTCCGGCTCGAACTCAACTGCATACGTTTCTTCTTCGCCGACCTTGGCGATGCGTGCAATGTTAATGTTCTTGTACTTCGATTTCCAATCGAGCATTGAGTAAAAATCGGCCGCGAGACGCATGTCTTCAAGCCGTTTTCCGGTGTATTTGTCGGCGGGAGCAAACGTGTAAGCTTCCTCGCCGCCCGTGCCGTCGAAGTATTCCCAACCGGTTGCGATCTGTTTGCCGAGGGCTGTCATTTTTGTTTCGGTCGCGTTTTTGTTCGGGGCCTTAGACCATGAAGTGGTAGTTGCTTTTACGCCCTGCTGTTCAAGATTGAGCGTGGCTACGGTAACGCGCGAGTGCAGTTTTTTCCAGTTCGCTTCGCCGCCCGAAGCGGCAAGGACCTTCGAGTAAAGCTCGTCCACCGTCATCGCTATCTTAGCTGAGCCGGCTGGCTTAAAGAAGAATTCGCCTTCGGGCTGAACGACGGAAAACTTGGTCATTTTGCCATCCGCACCGCGTGCGACCTTTAGGTAAAAACTGTCGGGCAGCGGCGAAAGGCTGAACACATCTTTCGATTTTTCGGCAAGCGTGTAAGGCGGCTGGCCTTCGATGTTAAGCGTCACTTTGCCGTCGGCTTCTTTAACCTCGACCGCTCGGGCGTTTGCTTCGGATTCGTATTTTCCGACAAGCTCTTTTGCGGCGGCCGAATCGGGCGTCTTAACTTCCGCACCGATGCGCGGCAGTGTGTAGTTGCCCTGCGGCTGTTCAAGGAAAAGCTCTTTGTCCTTGAACGTCACAAAAAAGCCGTCAGGCGCGCCGTTGAGTTTGTACCGGCGGCCAGAAATTTTTTCAAGCACGTACTGCGGCTGGTCCGGCACATTGGCGACCAGCTTGCCTTCGCCCCAAACGATATCGACGTCGAAACCTGCGGCCTCAAAACGATATTTTCCGGCCTCTTTTTCGGGAGCTACTTCGGCCGTGTGCTCCTTTTTAGGTTCGTCGGGTTTGCCGAGGATGTTCTCCCAAACGATCGGCATCAGCTCGCCGCCGAGGCTCGAGCCGGAAACGTTCGTCAGCATCACAAACCCGAGCTTCTTTTCCGGGATCATCGCAACCATCGCGTTAAAACCGTCGATGTTTCCGCCGTGCTGTACGACTGTCAGATCGTTCCATTTCTGAATAAACCAACCGAGTCCGTAGTTTACAGTACCGGCCGGATTGACCTTCATTTGGGGCTTGAGCCATTCCGTATAATTTTTTTCAGAGACAAGCCGCTTTCCGTCAACCGTGCCGCCGTTGAGCACAAACCGCAGCCACTTTGCCATGTCGTTTGCTGAAGAGTTGATCGAGCCCGCGGGTGCAACCTCGGCAATCTCGCGAAACGGCCTTTTCGTGGTCGCCTTGGTATCGAAGTTGTAATCGTATCCAAGCGAAAAATCCTTTGCCCTCTCCATCTGTGCGATCAGCATCGTGCTGTTGGTCATGCCTAGCGGTTTGAAGATGCGTTCGGGCACGAACTTTTCCCACGGTTGTTTTTGGGCGACCGCCACTACCTCGCCGGCCGCCGCGAACATCAGGTTCTGGTAGCCGAACTTTTCACGCAGCTTGCCGATCGGCTTTGCCTCGCCGGCAACGCGGATCAACTCAGCCCGAGTCAGTTTGCCGGTGATCATTGCAATGTCGGTGCGGTTCAACCCGGAAGAATGCGTCAGCAGATCGCGGATGGTCATGTTCTTGTCGGTGTCCGCGTCGGCCATTTTGAAGTAGGGCAAAACGGTTTTGGGCGAGGCGTCGAGACTGAGCCTGCCTTCATCCGCGGTCATTAGCACGCTCAGGGCCGTGAACGCCTTGGTCGCCGACCCGATGGCGAACTGCGTATCGGCCGTTACGGGAACCTTGTTCCCAAAGTCCTTCAATCCCAACCCTTTGGCAAAAATAACCTTATCGTCCTTAACAATCGCGAGCGACATTCCCGGAATGCCAAGCTCTTTCCGCCGTACCTCGACTTTTTCTTCGATCGCCGAAATACCTTTTGCGTAATCCGAGGATTGAGCCGCGGCGGGCGTCTGAGCTTGTCCCGCCTGTGCGAACACTGAAAAATTGAGCGAAGTCAGGAGCGCGAACGCCAGCGACACATTGACGACCTTTGTTTTGAACATAGTGTTTTCTCCGAGTTGAATCAGACATTCTTACGCGGCAGAAGGCAGAAAAGTTCAGCGACTCCGGATGAATCGCGATCCTTTGGGCTTAGGACCGATGGTGGATTCGGCAACACCTATTTTTGTTGAAAAATCAAAGCTCTTTCTGCATAAGAAGGTCGGTTTGAGCGTCCGATCCGAGTTGGAAAACGTGGCTGCCGACAACGCGAAAGCCGTTTTTTTCGTAGAAACGCTGTGCTCGCGGGTTAAATTCCCATACGCCCAGCCACATAACATCGCGGCCTTCCAGCCGTGCGCGGCCGAAACAGGCGTCCATCAATTTTTGACCAATGCCCTGGCCTAAATATTTTTGGTGCGAGTAAAGCCGGTTCAGCTCGACCGGCCGTTCGGCGGTGATGCCGGGCTCAATGTTGTCGAGAATTATTTTTGCGTAACCCGCGACTGCGTTTTCAAACTCTGCGATCAGAAAAATGCTTTTTTCGTCGAGCAGTTCGGCGGTGGTTTGTTCAAGGCTGAACGCCTGTCGCATGTAGTGGTTCAGATCGTCCGGCGCGTTTTTCGGATGATGCGCAAAGGCGTCCCAGAATGTCGTGTAGGCTAGGTCGGTCAGGGTCTGCGCGTCGTCCGCGTTCGCTTGCCGGATTTTAATAATCTGATTCTCCACGGTGCAGGTTATATCAGCTTGATACCGTAATCGGCAAAAGCAGAATCGTGCGTCAAAATGGGAAGAAATTCAACCTGTGCCTGAGCTATCATTATCCGGTCGAACGGATCACGATGATGGAACGGCAGCGTCGCGACCTGAAGAATGTGTCCGGGCTGAATATTTAAAACCTGAATAGAATGAGCAGAAAGCTGTTGAAGAATGTCGGAAAGCGAACGCGAGATTTTAAGCTTTTTAGTGCCGGCTTTTATAGCGATTTCCCAGAAACCCGCAAGGCTGAAAAATATCTCATTGTCCGGATCAACTATTTTTTGTCGGTTTGTGAGCGAAAGACCTTGATTTCCTTCGAGGTACCAGATAAGCACATGCGTGTCTAAAAGGATGCGCATCTACATGTAATCCTCGAAATCTTCAAGCGGTGCGTCGAAGTCGTCCGAGATGTGCACAACCAAACCCTTCATACTGCCAAAACGGCGCTTCGGTTTACCTGACGCGCCCTTTCGCTCGATCTCAATCAATTTGAGACTCTCAAGGTCATCGAGAAGGCGTTTCGCTTTCGGTTCCAGGATTTTTATGCTGACCGTTTCCATGGCACCGATTCTAACATACGGCACGAAAACTGTGCCTGTTGCGGATAAAAATCAAACGCGGTTCAAAAAATTCTCCAGCACAAACACCTTGCGCAGTCTAAAGCGGATCGGACTTTCGACAATTGCGGTCGCTTTGAGGTTTTCGAGGCCGGAAACGAAGTAGGGTTGTTGACAACCTGGAATGCCAGCCAGCCACGAAGGTATCGGCAGCTTCATTTCGTCGCACAAGCTCTCGATCACCGCCGCCAGCGTCGCGTCGCTTTGTTCGTCGCGTGGCTCGAAGGGATGGGCGACTGCCGCCGGATCTTTGTGATAACGAAAATCGTCGACAAAATCGAACAGCGCGATCTTCCACCAGCGGGGATCTTCATTCATTCGGTCCTGAGTTTCAGCGGCGGTGATCATTCGGCAAGTATTTCTTCGAGCAGGAAAACCGTTTCAGGCTTGATCTCTTTATTCGGATAGTAATTTCGCACAATCTCAACGGCTTCATCAACCTTTTCTATTCGTAAGCGTTTAGATAGGAATTTTATATCGTCAAGATCGGACGTGTCAGCTCTCGCAGCCAGAACCTTCATCGCAAAAAGATATCTTCCGTCTG
>CADEEU010000218.1:0-4288 GCA_902826385.1 uncultured Acidobacteriota bacterium
GTCGGTATGCCGACACTTAACGTGAAAATTTAAGAAATGTTTGGCTGTAAATTAAATGGATAATCCGATAGTTGTAGGAATTCTAGCCTGGTTTTTCCCCGGTGCGGGACATTTGGTCCAAAAGCGTTTCAAGCGTGGTCTGATCATTTCTGTCTCTATCTGGACGATGTTCATCATCGCTATCTTGAGCGGCGGAGCTTATTATCCCGGCTTCGATTTTAAGGACGGTCAACTGCTTTACGTTTTAAATGTATTTGCCACTTTTGGAAACGGCCTCGGCGACCTGATCAGCTTTCTGGTATCGGTTGAACCGTCTAAAGACGTGGCTGCCCTTGCGACCTTCGAATACGGCGGCCGGTTTTTGGAAGTTGCGGGGCTGCTAAATTACCTGGCCACGATCGACGCGATCGACATCAATCTGGGGAGGAAAAAATGATTCATTTCCTATACCTCATCGGTTTTGCCCTGTTCGTCTCCGTTTGTTTCGGGGTCTATTCTGCGGGCACCGCGAAAGAACGGTTGTGGTACGGCGCAAAGACCTTTTTGCAATTTGTCGGGATCAGCCTTTTGATCGCGTGGGTTCTATACTTTATACCGTTTTAAGTCGTTTCTTCAGCTGCTAATCAGCGCAAAAAATGCCGCAATTCGAATCCGAGAGTCTCGTTCTCAGAAGCTATAACCTGGCCGAGGCTGACCGGATAGTTGTGTTTTTTACCCGCGATCACGGCATCGTCCGCGGCGTTGCAAAAGGTGCAAAACGCTTGAAAAGCCGGTTCGGCAGCACGCTCGAGCCATTTTCGAACATCGACCTGACATTCTTCCAGAAAGACGATCGCGAACTAGTGTCGATCCAGCAGGTCGAGCTGAACCGGTCTTTTTTCGATGCCGCCAGCGACCCTGAATTCCTCAACACATTCTCCTATATCGCCGATCTTCTAATGGCGTTCATGCCGCCGCACGATCCTAGCGAAAAAGCGTTTCGGATGACAAAGGCCTGTCTGGAAACTCCGCTTAACGGTGCGGGAGATTTGGCCGCGGTGAGACTTTATTTCGAGCTGTGGCTGCTCAGGTTGGGCGGTTATCTGCCGGACTGGGCGTCATGCGGAGATTGCGGGAGGATTTTGGATGTGGCTGAAACCGTGGTACTGACTCCGGATTTTCACCTGACCTGCGCCGGCTGCCGATCTGCCCGTCATCTTTCGCCCATCTCGAACATTCAGCGCGAGCTTTTTCATTCTGTTCAAAAGCAAACCCCGACCGCATTTTTGCGCATTGCAAATCATAACCATGAGGCCGTCATCGATCTCTCTTCTGTCCTTAGACAAATCATATCTCGAGTAGTCGGCCGCGACCTTATGACCGAAGCCGGTTTGGCGTTAAGATCGTAGAGCAATGCGGTTTAGCTGGACAATTTCACGATATCTGATCGGTGCGGTAATGCCCTATTTCATTTTTTCGTGGCTTTTGCTCAGCGTCATCCTGTTCGTGCAACAAGGAAGCCGCTTCTCGGATATTTTCTTCAGCGCTAACATTCCGTCAAATCTAATCTGGCAGCTAAGCATCGCCTTAATTCCTAATGTAATTGCGTTTACGTGTCCGATGGCCGTGCTGGTCGGCGTCATCATCGGCCTGACGAAAATGCAGGGCGACAGCGAGCTGGTAGCGATCAGGGCCGCCGGTGTCGGGAACGTAGGCATCACACTGCCGATATTAATTCTCGGAATCGTCCTTTCATTTTTCGCTTTTTTCGTAAATCTTGTCGGCGTGCCGGCCGCCGCCAGCATAGTCCGATTCGTCGCCCTCCGGACGGCGTTGTATAAGCTGGAGTCGCCGATAGAGCCAGGCGTTTTTAACACCGAGGTTGCCGGTTACACGATTTACGTCAAAGACGGAGACATCGAAAGCGGCACATGGAAGAACATATTCATCTACAACGAAGACGAGGCGACCAAAACGACGCGTCTGATAACGTCAGGGAGCGGCCGCATAGATTATTCGAACGAGAACTCCGAACTGGTGCTCGAAAACGCGATCGCGTCCACATTTACCGGCACCGGCGAGGCAGAGAAGTTCTATTCGGAACGCATCGGCGAGGTGCGCTACGCCGTCAAAACCAAGCGGGGCGAGTTGGTCGAACGCCTAAACAGTGCTGAACTGACACCTGAAGAACTCGGGCTGTCACAGTTATCAACCTACGCGCAGTCGAAAGAAGGGAAGGAGCGGACCGAAGCCGAGATTTTATGGCAGCGGAGAATCGTGCTCTCGATCTCACCGCTGATCTTCTGCCTGTTCGGCTCGGCCCTGGTGCTGCGATACAACCGTAAAAGCAGGGGATTTGCCGTATTTTCCGCGTTGGTCAGCCTGATCACCTATTATCTGCTGGCGTTTCTCGGCGAACAGCTTGCGAGGACAGAGAAGGTAAGCGTCATTTTCGGAAGTCTCATCCCGATCGTGTTTTCCGCCGCCGTGATTGCATGGTTCGCGTTTGCAGGACGCTTCGATCCCGCCGCGCGATTGATCGAGCGGGTAAAGCAATCGCTGCCAGCCTGGAACTGGAGCCCGCCAAAACTCAACGGCGGAAATATCTTTGTCGATTTAACCACCGGCCTCCGCGATTTTGATCTGATCCTAAACCTGATCAAGTTTTATTTCCTGTCGCTCGGATTTCTGGCCGCCGTATTTTTGATCTTCACCGCCTTCGAGCTTTGGAAATTTGCCGGCACGATCGACAACGGCATCGTTCTGCTGCTCCAGTATCTTTTTTATCTGACGCCGTTTATCTATCTGCAGCTCGCACCGTCGTCGGCCATGATCGCCACGCTTGCGACATACGTGATCAAATCCAGGCAGAACGAGATCGTAACCTGGACCGCCGCCGGGCAGAGCATCTATCGGCTTTTACTGCCGTGCATGCTGTTCATGATCATTCTCGGATTCCTCAACTGGCAGATCCAGGAACGCGTTGCTCCGAGGGCAAATCAGATTCAAGACGAGTTGCGAACACTAATCCGCAGCCGTGGCGTTGTCGCGAAACGGCCAGGAAAGCTCTGGTTGGCAAACGATCGACGCATTTTTTGGTTCGAATTGCCCGATGCGTCTGATAACGCAAGCCGACCCGCCCAATCCTGCAGCGACCGGTGCGCCGTACGCAACCTGACGATTTACGAATTCGCGGTCGATAAGACAAGATTGCAAGCCGTGTACCGCGTTTCCGGAGCTGTTTGGGAAAAAGAGCGAATCGTTTTCGAAGACAAAGCCGAGCGCATCGATCTGGCGGAAGGGAAGATAACCAAGCGCGACGCCAGTCTTGCCAGCATAAACGAGCCGTCGAATCCATTCACCGAAGCCAGGAAAAAACCGAGTCACTTGAATTCTTGGGAAACAAAAGCGCAGGTAGATCTCAGCGAATCCGAACTCGAAAAACGTAGCTTTGGCGTTGCGCTCCAGAAAAAATACGCAACGCCGTTTCTGCCGTTCATAATCGCGCTGTTTACGGCGCCTTTCGCGCTCAGCCTCAGCCGAAGAGGGAAGGCGGCGACCATCGGTTATGCCGTCGGATTGTGGCTTTTGTTTATGGGCGCGAGCAGCACACTCGAACAGATGGGCATCAGCGGCGGGCTGCCTGTTTCGGTGGCGGTTTGGGGGCCGCTGGTTTTCTTTTCGGTGTTGGGTGTTTTCCTTCTGTCGCGTGTCAGAACATAGGCTGTTCTGTTGGCATGGGCGGTGTGGCTGGTTCGGTGCATACGAACCTGAACAACGTTTCCCCGATCGATCCGGGTTTGACCGAAGACCGTTTTGACGAAGGCGTTATCGTCGCCGTATTTCCGGTCAGCAGTTGGTCTGCCGCGTCGTACATCGTAGTTTTTTCAAGCAGCAGCACGTTCTTGGCGCAATCGACCGTCGCATACTGCATCACATAGCTCGTATTTTTCGGCAGGTCGTACCGCCTAACAAACGCCGAGGCCGTCGTCGGCACGATCTTGACCCAAAGCTCGTGCTGCGTTTTCTGATTCAATCTTATCCCGCGGCTAAACAACGTAAATCCCCGCGGCCCTTCGACCGTCGGCCCCATTTTCGACCAGTTCGCATTGACGGATCTACTGGTCTCGGTCGGATGACTGTCCTGCCCAAACGCAGACACTGCAAACAAAACAACAATCAACGGAACAAGCTTTCTCATAAGCCAAACTATCCGCCAAAACCGCCGATTTTGCAACCAGATTTTACCGCTGATATAAATATCGCTGACCTATGGCCCCACAACGTAAACGTCCGATTTCAGTTTGGA
>CADEEU010000218.1:4388-6466 GCA_902826385.1 uncultured Acidobacteriota bacterium
TATAAATATCGCTGACCTATGGCCCCACAACGTAAACGTCCGATTTCAGTTTGGATAGCACAAATACTTCTCGGCATCTACGGCGTCGTTGGCCTCTCGATAGTCCTCTGGGGCGTGTATACGGGACTGACCGAAGGGATGCCGAATCCCGAACTATTTCTCTTTACAACTGTCGGGCTTCTCGCCTTTAACGGGCTATTTATCGGAGGCTTTTGGGGAATGGTGATCCGAAAACCGTGGGGCCGTTGGCTTGGCGTCGTCGGAGTAGCTGTCCTTTTGATCGCGACAGCGGTAAATCTAACTTCACGTTGGTACGATTCGGGCGCTCCCTACATCCTTTTCACCGTTCTCGCACTGATCGGCCTCGCATTCCTCGTCTACAAACTCGCCGCCGGCGACGCCGCGGAGGAATTTTTCAACGGGAGATCAACCAAGCCTCAGAAACTTCTAGTCGCCGAAGGCGACAATACTAAAGCCCAGGGAGCAGCGAACCAGAGTGAGCGAATCCCTGGGTTGGAGTGCCACGAGTTGATCCCGTCGCTGAAGGCGACGAATTTCGATTGCTCGCCTACAGCGAGCCGGTACCTTTTCCGCATTCAACCCAGGGTTTCGCTAAAAAGCGGCTCAACCCTGGGCTTTAATATTGGTCGCCCTTGGGGCGACAGATCGACTAGGATCGAGGATTTCAAAGAGCGGTGCTGTAACCTCATCGCTATCGACTCCACCCGGTTCAAAGTCCCATACAACCCCGACCAATGCGCCGCCACATCTCCCCTCGGCAATATCGTCCACTCAATCTCCATATAAAACACTCATTCCTCCGAGCGGAACGGCTGTATCATAGATAGGACAATGTTGCAAGCATCAGGATTTCTAACTGTGACGACTGCTATATTTCCTCTGCGTACTTAGCGACCGTTTCGAGCGGGGACGGTTTCTCGAACCCCGACGCGGTTTGAGCGTTCGTGGCGGACGCGGACCAGAACGGCGTGGGGGTCGTCAGGATGTGCGGGTTTGATGCCGATTATCCGCCGCGATTCGTCGTACATCAAACACATTGCCTCGGGTTCGCCCATTTTTCGATAGGTATCGAGGTCGAAAGTGATCTCGCCGTTGGGGTTGATCGATGAACGCACCGTTTCCGGGATCCGCCTTGCCGCCACGCCCTTGTAAATTTTCCAGTCTCTTCTCATAACGAGAAGAATAGCAAGGGTGAACGTCTGTGTCAAGAATGAAACAAATGTACCGGGAGTGGACCCAAAAAAGTGAAGATAGTGCCGCCGCAGTCGCCAGTCCAACCAAGGTCGCCGGAATTGAACACCGGTTTTTGATCTTTTGTCCCCAAAAGGCATTTTTTGCCGATCTGAGGGCATCTGGGGACAACAATTGGGGCAAAAAATGTGCGACAAGGTTTAGCTTGTCCCACGCAGCAAAATAGGGCAGTTGAAAAGGCCCCGCCGTATGACGAGGCCTTTCTGAATGTTCAACAGACTTGGTTTTTTGCGCCAGCAAACTTAAGTTTGCGTAAACTTAAGTTCCGGTTTCCCAGCTCGACATGTATTCGAGCATTTCCGGGGTCAGGACATCCATTTTTACGCCCATGGCGTGGAGTTTTAGGTTTGCGATCTCCTGGTCCACCTCGGTCGGCAGGACGTGGACGCCGTTGGCGAGCTTTCCTTTTTGTTTTACCAGATATTCCGCCGACAAAGCCTGGTTGGCGAAGGACATATCCATCACCGAAGCCGGGTGGCCTTCGGCGGCGGCTAGGTTGATCAGGCGGCCTTCGCCGAGGACGATGACGCTGCCGTCGCCGTTTTTACGCCGGTATTCTTCGACGAACGGCCGGCGGGTGACAGCGGGCTCGGACATTTCGCGTAACGCATCAAGGTTGAGCTCGAGGTCGAAATGGCCGCTGTTGCAGACGATCGCTCCGTCCTTCATCACGTCGAAATGCTGTTTATCGATAACGTGGCGGTTGCCGGTGACGGTGACGAAGAAATCGCCGAGTTTAGCGGCTTCCGCGATCGGGAGCACACGCATGCCGTCCATCACCGCTTCGATCGCCTTGATCGGATCGA
>CADEEU010000219.1 GCA_902826385.1 uncultured Acidobacteriota bacterium
TTCGATCATAGCGATGGCTTCTTTTATGCCGCCTACGCCGGTGTCGGCCGCTTCCATGACTTCCATCTTCCAGCCCTGACGTTCGGCGTAGCGGGCATACATTCGCAGAATCTCGCCCGCAAAAAGCGTTGCTTCGTCACCGCCGGTTCCGGCACGGATCTCAAGGATGACGTTCTTCTCATCGTTCGGGTCCTGCGGCAGAAGAAGCACCTTTAGCTCTTCTTCGGCTTCGGGAAGCTTGGGTTCAATCTCGGCTATTTCGGCGAGTGCCAACTCGCGCATTTCGTCATCGTCGGCCGCATCGGCCATTTCGCGCGCATCGGCCAGGGCCTCGGTCATTTTTCTGACCTCGCGATATTTTTCTACGATAATGCCCAGGCTTCTATGCTGCTTCATCAACTTTGCATAGGCCGACATATCGGACATAAACTCCGGCGACGATATCTGCGCCGTCAGGTCCTCGTAGTTTTTTTCGATCTGTGCAAGTTTCTCCAGCATAAAAAGCTATTTGCCCGCGAATTACGCGAAAGGAAGCGAATAAAAATCAGAGAAGATGCCCAGCGAATTATGAACGATCGATATTTGAGCTCATTCGCCTATTTCGCGGGCAAAACTTCTTAAGCCGTCTGCGGCTCTAGTTTGAGCGATTCGTCCAACGCTCGAATTGCAACCTCCAACTGCTCACCGTCCGGTTCCTGCGTCGTAATGTTCTGCAGCCACAGGCCGGGCAGCGTCATGATCTTGAAGATTGGGCCCGATTCTTTTTTGGCTGCGTAACGGATGATCTCGTACGACAGGCCGGCGACCAGCGGCATAAGTGCGATACGCACGACAAGGTTCAGCCACATCGCATCGAACTTTATGACCGAGAACAGGACGATCGCAACTAGCATTACGACCATCAGAAACGATGTTCCGCATCGCGGATGCTGACGCTTCTGGACCGCGGCGTTATCGACGCTTAGGTCCAGGCCTTTTTCCCAGGTGAAAACCGTCTTGTGCTCAGCACCGTGATATTCGAACACGCGCCGGATATCTTTAAGGTACGACATCGAAAAGATCATCACTATAAAGAAGAACATCCGGACAAGGCCGTCGATCAGATTAAACGCGACCCACGAATGCGGCTTTATCTCCCAGATATATGCTTTCGCGGTTGCCCAAATGCTTGAGCCTTCGACGATCACTGGAGCCTCAGCCCAGCCCAACCAGATGAATGCAACATTCGTCAACAGCAGCGGCGCCACAATAAAAAGCAGGATGTTGAAACCGAGAGCAAAAATTATCGAACCGACGGCGCTGGCTGATTGTGTTAGCTTTTTGGGTTTCGCCTCTTTCTCTTTCTCAGGCATAACGACCTTGACCGGAGCTTTCAGAAAGGCCTCGTCCTCGGTTCCTTCGGCCAAAACAGCCTGAGTTTCTAAAACCTTTTCTTTTGTCAGCTCTTCCTGGGCCTTCAAATCTTCTTCGTATATGCGGGCTGAAAAATTCAACGCTTTGATGCCCAACGCCATTGACTGGATCAAAGTCGCACCGCCGCGAAGCACTGGCCAACCTAGCCACTTATACTTATCGCTCCATTTCGGAAGGCTTTCGGCCGTGGTCACGATCTCGCCGTCGGATTTGCGGCAGGCAATTGCATAGGCGGACGGCGTGCGCATCATCACGCCTTCCATCACGGCCTGGCCGCCGACGATCAGATCGCGCTCCATCGCGAAGACGGTGTGCAGAAATTTAAGTTTTCGGCTGGAAGTTCTTTTCATACGGTTCAATTGACGGCTGGCAAGCCCGTACCGTTGCCTTTGTCTTTTAAAGAACTAACGCCGGCTTGATTTCACCTGTCGCGGGCGTATCGAAATACACCAACAGCGACCGGCGGTGTCTAGCCGGCGTCGAATTTTAAGTAGCTAATATTGTTGTCTGGCAAAAATCACGGTCATTAAACAGATGCGTTTTCCGTAGCTTCTCCAGGTGCCGCAGCCTGGACCGTCTCGGTCTGGCCGCCGCGTGAATAACGACGCTTAAAGCGGTCAACGCGTCCCGCCGTATCGACCAGCTTTTGCTTACCGGTAAAGAACGGATGGCAGTCAGAACAAATTTCGACGTGCAGGTCGTCCTTCATGGTAGAACCGGTCTTAAACGAGTGCCCGCAGGCACAGATCACATTGATCTCGTGGTAATTCGGATGAATATCTTGTTTCATAGCCTTTGTTCAAGCCCCCTTGTAAGTCCGTTATAGAGACAAACCTAAATATTACGCCTGAATGTTACGACAGTCAAGCTTTTGGCGGTCGGGTCCGCTCGGTTGGCTGACAACTTGGTTGTTTCATTTTTCATCTTAATACGGTAAACTGAGCTTCCTTTTTATGGGGGCGACAGGCTTCGACAGGGGCTTGTATAGATCTTTGGATGCACGTCGGGCTTTTTGTAGGTGAGCTCGTTAAAAAAACTTGCAAAACACAAATGCTAATCAAGAATTAGCTCTTGCTGCCTAATTAACTTTAGCTACAGCAATGTCTTACGGGAAGTCCGCCTGATGCGACCCGATAAGGCATAACCCAGTTCAGGCTCGCTTCACGCCTCCACCTGCAGCGTGCGGTTAAAGTTAGCCGGGTATGTTGAGGAAGAGGTCTTGTCGGTTCACCTGCTCTTCTTCAGCGAGACACGAGTGAACCGACTAAACGTGTAGATTTCACTGGTCGCAACCTTTGGATGCGGGTTCGATTCCCGCCGCCTCCACCATATCTTTTAAGCGATTGCCTATTTTAGTTGCCGTTTTGTTGCACGGATGCCATTTGCAAACGCGCAAAACAATCTTTTCTCGAATCAGTCAGGAAACGCTATAAGTTGCGGCGATGGACCGCCGGAGCGTTTAGATTTTATCTCCAGCACGTAAACGTCGTTGCCTAGGTTTTGAAACCGTGTGCGGCCGAACGGGCCGATTGTGTAGTATCTCTTTTCGTTTGTGGCAACATTGGTCAATTCGGCGATCGATCCGAGCAGCCGTCCGGCTGGTCCCGGCGGGGGAAATGTGACGAAGCCCGAGCTTGAAGAGGATGATCCGGTGCTAACTTCGTATGCGCCGATATCGACAGGATTGAATATCCCGCCTCGCAAAAATCCTCGCCGCTGGTCCCAGAAAAGTCTTACTTGGGCCGCCGGGCCGGGGCAAGTCGCATTCCAGACACAGCTATTCCCGGCGTTGACCGCAGGACTGCCGTTCAACAGCGCGTGCGTATCCGTCTGTCCGCCGTTGTCGGCGAGCGGCGCCAGCATCGGATTGATCGAGTTGTCCATGCTGACCCGATCTCCAATGACGCCGTCGGAAAACCCGGTACTTCCTCGATCGTCGGTGACGATGTTGTTGCCAAGCGATGTAAATGCACCCGAGATAGATGTGCCGGTCGCAAAGCCGCCTGTTGAGTCAATGATGGTGTTGAGCATAGCGACCGTTCCCCCGGCGTCATTGAAAATCGTTCGTGTCTGATTAAGAACAGATATGTTCTGCGTTAGTGTACAGTTCACGAGCAGAACGTTGCCGCCATTCCAGATCGCGCCGCCGTCGCCTGACGTACCATTACCGCTAAAGGTTGAGTCGAAGATCTTAATCGTTCCGGATGTCGTATTGTGGATCGCTCCCGACCGCTCATAGCTGCTGTTTCCCCTAAACAGCGAACGCATAATCGTGAGGTCTCCGGAATTGTGAATCCCGGCGGCGTAACTAGAGGAACTATTATCAATAAACGAGACCTCGATGAGTTGGAGGGTGCCACTGTTAAGCAATGCTCCGGATGGGATACCTTTCCCGCCGTTCGCATCGCGAAGCGTTACGCCGCGAATGACCCCAGAACCCAAAAAGCCAATCATTGAAAAGAATTTTTGTCCCGGTTGCGAACGGATGGTCAGCTTGCGGGCGCCCGGACCAACAATCGAAATATTGTATGAAAAAATCGTTAACGGACCCGTAAGGTCTATAACGGCGGGATATTGGAGAGCAAAGGTGACGATATCGCCCGGGACAGTATTGCCCTGGACAGTCCCGGCCCTCGTCTCCTCTATTGCTGCTCGGAAACTGCATTGACCATTCGAGTCCGAGCAGACGCGGTCGCCCGGCGTTACATCGCTGGTATCCGCAGTCGTATTTACCGTAAAGACCTTTGCGCCGGTTTGTGAAAATATCGGAATTGCTCCGACAACAAAAAACAAAACGAAAAGAACGACAATCGGGAGGCTTGCGGCTTTCATAACTATTCGGTGAAACGTGAGTATTTTCGCTAAATTTGATTATTGCATAAGATGCTTAGATAGATGCAAGTGATTTTCAAACGGATGGCCAGGCGCAAAAACAGCTATGGTCAAATTTTCCGGTGAGATTTATAAGATCGGAATCAATCCGGTGGTCGATCCGCCGGATGTGGTGCTGACCGCGCTGTTCGAAGCAGCCGGCAGATCTAAAGGGCCGCTACCGGTTTGCGGGAAGCTAAGCGGCGCCGAGTTTATCCAGACGCTCGTGAAATACGGCGGAAAATGGCGGCTTTACATCAACGGGCCAATGCTGAAGGATTCGGGTTTGAAGGTCGGTGACGCGGCGAAAGTTGAGATCGAATTCGACCCGCGACCGCGCGAGGTGTCGATGCCGCCGGAGTTTGCCAAGGCCTTAAAGAAAGACAAGATGGCGAGAACGCAGTTCGACGCCCTTTCGCCCAGCCGACAAAAAGAGGTTTTGCGATATCTCGGTTCCCTAAAGACAAAGGAATCGATGACGCGTAATATCGACAAACTGATAAAAAATCTGCGTGGTGATGACTCGGAACCCAATCACATCACGATGTGGGACCGCTCGCTTAAAAGAAAAAAGAGGATGTCTGGAAAGTAGCTCGACCGGCTCCTGCGGAGCCAAATGTTTATAGAAAGCGGCGATAGAAACCACTGAAGCTCCGTAGAAGCGGCACGTTAGATCGCACAAATGAAGAGCTGTGGCTCCTAGCGGAGGTTTAGCTATTTTAACTGAAGCCTACAAACATTCCGCTGCTAACGGAGCTGAGATCAATCTGACTTTTCAGACATCTTCTTTCAAATTCCTGTTTTAGGCGCCGCCTACGGAGCAGCCGTGAAATTGAGATCGCTGAAATTGTCGGTCAGGTTTATCAGTTGCTGCTCGAATTGGTAACGTTTGTGACGTACGTTCGCAGCATAACTCTCGCCGACACGAACATCTTCAAAGAAGAAAAATCCGAACGGATTCGTTATGGCGGTACGCGTATTTCCGTTCCCGTCCCTCAGCGAGATCGTGGCCCGGCCAATTCCCCGGCCTGAAGCGTCCATTACGCGGCCGCTCACTAGTGCTCCGGCTGCCGATGGCGTTAGGCTGATTGTAAAGTTAGCTGACGAAACCCCCGACGGAGCCACGAAGTCTGCTTCGCGAACTCTGATCCGGGCGGTAGACGTCGGCGTGTTAGGAACCGTCCATGCGAAGGTTCCCGTATTGGGTGCGCTTGAAGAGATCACAGTCGGATAGGTCGCGCCTCCGTCGGCGGAAAGTTCGATCTTTACATTGCGGTTAAAACCGCCGTTGTTCGTCCAGTTGATGGTCCTTACCTGACCGATCACCGCTGCGCCGCCATTCGGCGTAACGTTCGTGATGGTGTCGGTCGTAAGGTTGGTGTCCGAATCGCGATACCAGCCAATATCGCGCATCTGCTGACGCGCAAGGTCTCCGGTTATGGGCAAACCGGAGTTGATGTTCGGTTCCATTAGCAGATTCGGCGTCGCCGCCGTCGAAAAGTGCGAAACGGAAGACCCTGAAGCAAACGTGGCCGGTGTATGAAGCAGCACACGTCCGGTTGCCGCATCGCGTCCCGCCGTCAGGAACGAGGACGCTATCTTGACGTTCGGCCCGTCCCAGTATACGTTTCCGCTATTGATCGCCGAAGCCTGACGTTGTGCATCGGTCATCTGATTCCAATACAGGCCGGTAGTCTGGTCGAACATGAACCGCGTATAGATATCGGGAAAACCATTGAACAACGCACCGGTGTTTGTCCCAGCGCCGTTTACGAAGCTCGAAAACCCGAGACCGTGGCCTAGCTCGTGCAGAACAACGACGAGCAGGTTCGTAGTGCCCGCGGGGTTGGTTCCGTCGAGGCCGTAATAAAAGCGGGATGAACCGCTAAAGCAACCGTTATCAAGGTTGCTGTTGAACCGTGTGGTTATTTCGTTAGTGGAACCGTCCGTGTTTGTGAGTTTGTTGACCAACGCACCGTGATACCACGTTCCGGTAAATGGAGCACCGACAAAGTCGCGATTGACCCAAGCAGCTCCAGCGGAACCCAGGACCGCTGAAGTCGAGGTGCAGGTCAATGGATTGAACTCTGCCCCCACCGTAGTTGTAACACTGCTGTCCAGGTACGCTCCCCAAATGACGGCCGCCGTCGTAAATACGTTCACGCACTGAGCTCCCCG
>CADEEU010000220.1 GCA_902826385.1 uncultured Acidobacteriota bacterium
GAACGATCTGATTCCGTCCGTTAAAAAACGGCTTGAATCGATCAGAAAGCTCTACGCTCGCATAGATACTTACCGCGGCGACGCACGCGCCGCAGCCGAAGCCTCGCAGGCCGGCGGCGGAATGGAAGGCGGCTCGAACTATGTCCGAACGCTCTACGAGGTGGGAAAGCTCACGACCGAAATCCACGAGATGGGAATTCAACTGAAAGACTACAACCGCGGCCTGATAGATTTCCCCTGCATGCGCGACGACCGCGTCGTCCTTTTATGCTGGCAACTAGGCGAACCCGAAGAAATCGAATGGTGGCACGAGATCGAAACCGGCTTCGCCGGGCGTCAACCGTTGTGAATTCCCCGTCGTGATGATAAGTCCTGTTTTTCCACAGGTTAGCGCACATCCGTTCGAGACGCGTTTAAAATGCATAAAAGTCGAATCTTTTCTGCGCTTTAATATTGACTACTTAAAGTAATTTCTGATATTCTTTTCCCGTTTTAGTCCCAAGCTCGGTTTCAAATCACTCACATTTTGAGATTTTGACCCCTATGAAGTGCTCCGTTTGCCAACGTGATCTCGCGCCTAGTCTTTCAATGTGCGTCCGGTGTGGTGCAATGCGAAACGACTCGATTCGTGAAGAGCTTGAGTCGAGCATTACTCCGCTCGCTACGCCCGTACGATTTCACTTTGTCGAGGATCGAACCGATGCGGTACCGGTTACGGCCGCTGAAGACAGACAGCCTGTACCGGAAGTTAAACCGTCGGTCCACGTTCTGCCTGAAACAAAACCGCCCTTTCGCAAAGTTCAAACAACGGACCTTGCCATCAAAAAGACGAGCCCGACGCTTGCCGATTTTGTTACCAGGAACGCGACGCTGCCCGACTGGCGTTTGCAGCTCCAAAACTCCGTCCGTCAGCGTAGCAGCCGTGTTTCAGCGATCACGGCGGATGCAATTGCCTCTGAAACGTCGCATGCGCGTCCGCAAACAAATGGAGCAAATGCTCTAAAGCATGATTATGCGGAGGCGAGAGTAGAGCCCGTAAATCCAGACGACAAGATCGCAAATGCCTTAAAGCGGATCGAGGATTCCCGCCGGGCTTATCTGCCGACAGAAAAGGCTCGCGAAGGGATGCGCAAGGCTAAAGAGGCGAGCCGCAAGTTTCCATACACCCTGGTTCACAAATCGGACGAACTGCCAAAGATCCAAGCGGGCCCAAAAGCAGAACCGGCAACGACGATTCGCCCGAAACTCATCTCTTCGATGAAAATCGAAAAGAAAGAGTACGACACCAACAAGCTGGTCCCGATTCCGGAAGCGGCATATTTGGCGTCGAGCTTCGCCGGCGACAGCGAACCTGAGCAAAAACCGCTCAAGGAAAACTGGTCGCAAAAAATAGAGATTCGCGAAAAAGGGCCCGGCGAAGAAGTTAAACCGCAGGAACTGCCGTTCGTTGAAGAACCGGAAATCGAGGCCGACGAGATCGACGATCTCGCCCCGATCTCGATGCGTTTCAACGCAGGACTTTTCGATCTTATCATCGGCAGTTTTGCTACTTTCGTCCTGCTTTCGCCGTTTCTTGCGATGTCCGAGGGCTGGTTTTCACTGACCGGCATCGGGCTTTTTGCCAGCATTCTCCTGGTCGTGATGTTCATTTACCTGACCGCGTCGATCGCATTTCTCGGGCAAACGTTCGGCATGAAAATCTTCTCTCTCGAGTTAATCGACGCCGAAGAAAGCGAATTCCCAACGCTGCACCAGTCGGCTGTCAACTCGGCAGTTTACCTCCTTTCACTTATGCTCGGCGGCATCGGCCTGGTGCCGATCTTTATGAACGAAGAGCGACGCGCCGTGCACGATCTGATATCCGGCACAATTCTTGTTCGAGAGATTTGATCTAATTTCTGCCTCTTTTTTCCAAGGTCCAACTTCGGCAAACGACGCCGGGGTTGGACTTTTCAAATTCAGTCGCCAAACTTAAAGTCAGTGAACGCCTCTACCCTCAAAAAGATAGTGAAGGAACTCCATGCGGTGCTGGCCTCACGCCGGTTCGGCAAGATTTTTCAGCTTTCCAGAAACGAACTTACAATCGACTTTCGCCTTGCCGAATCACGCTATCTTTATTTGAATTTCTCGCCCGCCGATCCGCGCATTTACTTAATAACTCGCAGGCTTAGAGACCTCGACCGGTCTTCCGGAAACCCGTCGCCTTTTTTGCTGATGCTTCGAAAACGGGTCGCGAACGGTGAGATTGTCAACGTGCAGATGCATTCCGGCGAACGAGTTTTGCATTTAACGATAACCGCCGAGGACGAGCTTGGAACGGTTGAAACTTACGATCTGATCGTTCAACTTACCGGCCGTTCGGCCAATCTGTTCCTGGCGGATTCGAACAACATAATTCTCGACCGTGCCCGCGACACGATCGGCGATGGACAGCAGATCGGCGACAAATATTCACCGCCCGAGCGCGTTCAGTCGACCGGTGAAAAAGAAACGGCCGCCGACACCGCGGTATTGAAATATTCCGACCGGCCTTCGGAAGTACTCGACGCGTTCTACACCGAACAATCAGCAGAGAAAAAATTCCAGGAACTTGTCCGGGCAGCAACTTCAAAAATATCCGCTGAGAAGAAGAAGCACGAAAAACTGATCGCAAAGCTGGATGCGGATCTCGCCGCTCACGGCGACGCCGAGCGATGGAAACGCTTCGGCGATCTTTTGCTTGCAAATGCTTCGACCGCAAAACGAGAAGGAAACACGATTCTCGTAACTGATTTCTTCGATGACGACGCACCGCAGGTGTCGATCGAAGCGGACGAAAATCTATCAATTACCGAAGCCGCTGAAAAGTATTATCGAAAATATACCAAGGCCCGCAATGCGGCGGATGAGATCGCTTCCCGCAAAGAGAAATCCGCGTCGGAGCTGCTAAAACTGGCGAAAAGATCCGAAGATATCGAACGGGCTGTAAACGATCGAGATTCGTCTTATCTTGAGGAATGCGTCTCCGGTAAAAAAGCGGTTCCGACAACGAAGCCTCGCGGCAAATCGGTCGACACTTCTTCGGCGGCTCGCAGTTTTACTTCGAGCGACGGTTTCGAAATTCTGGTCGGGAAAAAAGCGAAAGACAACGACGTGCTCACGTTCAAGATCGCCAAATCGTTAGACACGTGGATGCACGCCGCCGATTATCCCGGGTCACATGTTGTGATCAGAAATCCAAACAGGAAAGAAATCCCGCAGCAAACCCTGCTTGAGGCGGCACAGCTTGCGGCGTTCTACAGCCAGGGCAAAACGCAGATAAAGGCCGCCGTGCATTACACACTGAAAAAATTTGTAAACAAACCGAAAGGGGCGGCTCCGGGATTGGTAAGTCTGGCGAGTTTTAAGACGGTCCTGGTTGTGCCGGAATTTCCGAAACTTCCGGAATAATTATTCGGCAGGCGGATTTTCGCCTACCACTTTCGCAACAACCTCTTCCATCTTTGCAATGTCGGCCGGGTTTGCACCGCGAAAAACACCTCTAAGACGGCCCTCGCGGTCGAGCAGAAAGCTTTGCGGAATGCCCGGAAATTTGCTGATCTTCAACAGTGAGGATTGAAGATTGGTGTCGGCGTAGGCGATAGGGTAATTAAGTTTCAATTCCGCCGCAAAATCGTTGATCAACTGAACGTCTTCTTCGTCTGTGTTCAGACCGATCACCTCGAACCCTTGTGCACCGTGTTTTTCCTGCATTCGCACGAGCGCGGGCATTTCAAAACGACACGGGCCGCACCACGTAGCCCACAGATTAAGAAGCAGGATTTTCCCCTGCTTATCGTTGAGCGTATATGTACTTCCATCCAAAGCTCTTATCTCGGCCGTTGCGACCGCCGAAGCGATCTTCGGATAACCCGAGCCTTTATCGGAAGACTTGTCCGACGACGATGAAATCACGGGCGGAGCGGGCGATGTCGAACCCGCAGGCTCATCCACCGGGCCTTTTTGCGAACTCGCCGTGTTCGTACACGAAACAATAAACGCCACCGCAACAACGAGAATCGCCGGAACAACAAACTTTGGAAAAATCGACTTCATCAAAAACCTCAATTGTGTCTCAATCGCAGAACGATAAGTGTCGCGATCGTCAACATCCAGAACATTAGCATCAACACGATCTGATTCAAAATTTCGCTCACCATCCAGGGATGAAGAAAGGTTACATAACCGCTCAGATCGTCCGGTATCTTTTTGATCGACGATTCACTAAGATCTGTCTCGATCGCCGGTGCCGTCTCGCCCTGAAATCGGCTTTCGTTCAGCCGCTTGTAGTCTTCAAAGTCCTGTTTCGCCTTTGCAATGATCTTCTCATTCTCGGCCTCGATGTATTTGTAAAGGCCTAATCCCTTGGTTTTCCCCTTCGGATTTGCTCCTTCCTGTTCCAGCGTGTCCAGTGTCGAGAACCGCTTCATCGCGTCGAAAGACCAGGCGGCGGGCATTGTCAGGCTGACGGCCTTGTTAACATATCCGTTCGGCACACCTACTATTCCCGAAAATAATATCTGCGGGATCAGAATCAGCGGCACCAAACCGGTCGCCATCTCGGAAGTTCGGACCAGCGCCGAAACAGAAAGCCCTACGACGATGCCCACCGCCGCCGTCAAAAGCATTGCCCAAAGCTGCGGAATGCCCAGCATCTCACCCGGCATCGACATCAGGCCCGCAAGATCGAATATTTTCAGCGGCACGAACAACAGTAAACACTGCACCGTTACGATGACGCCGATGACAAAAAGTTTCGATGCTAAATACGGCAGCAGGCCCAAGTTTACCATTCGTTCGCGTTTGTAGATGGGCCGTTCTCGGACGATCTCCCTTGCGGACACGGATGTGCCAAACCACATCGCAACCAGTGCAAGCACGAAGTAAACAAAATCCCGCGGCTGTTCCGGGCCCATTACAAAGTAGGTCATCAACGCAATGATAGGTGCCTGGGCAAACAGGATAAAAAGCGTCAGCTTGTCCCTAAGAAGCACCTCGAAATACCGGCGTGAAAGCGTGACCCATTGCCCGATACTTCCAAAAATTCCAAGCCTTCGCTTCTTTTGCGCGGCACCGGCCGGCTTCGCACCGATTTCGGCCAGCGGCCTTTGAACATATTCGTCATACTGCGGCGTCGAGCGGAATTTTATCTTCCAATCTTCTGCGACGCGTTCCGTAATCTGTCGGCGATGAATTTCTCCCTGCTCTTCGACCGCGTCATCGACCGGCTGCTCAAGTCGTGCGTAAAGCTCCTTGAAACTGGATGCCTTCATGTAGGCAAGGGCTTCTTCCGGCTTTCCGTAAAAAACCAGCTTGCCGCCCATCAACACCACGATCTTGTCGAAAAGCCGAACGTTTTCCATCGCGTGCGTCGTCATTACAACGGTGTGGCCCGCTTCGGCTATCTGGCGGAAAAGTTTCATTATCCGGCTTTCGGCTGCCGGGTCGAGGCCCGATGTCGGTTCGTCGAGAAATATGATCGACGGTTTTGTGATCAGCTCAACGGCAATGGAAACGCGCTTTCGCTGCCCGCCCGATAAACTGCTGACGCGGACGTTCTTTCGCTCGGTCAGCCCCGTAACGTCCAGCACTTCATCGACTATCTGCCTTATCTCCTGTGCCGAAACGTCCCGCGAAAGCCGCATTTTAGCGACGTAATACAGCGTCCGGTAAACGCTCAACTCGCGGTGGATAATGTCTTCCTGCGGAACGTACCCGATGAATTGTTTCAGCGAATCGTGGTGCCGGTAGACGTCCTGATTGTTGATAAGTACATTTCCGGTGCTGGCCGGGTGAAGGCCGTTCATCATCTCCATCAGCAGCGATTTTCCGGCGCCGGACTGTCCAAGCACGCCGACGAACTCGTTCGGCTTGATCGAAAGCGATATGGAATCGAGCAGCGTCAAACTGCCGCCCGCGGAACGGTCTTTCACCTGCCGCGAGACATTTACGATATCCAGCCGCGTCCGAGCGCGCGTGTCGAAAACATTTACGCGACCATAAGCATCGACGGAGATCACAAACAACCCGATCTGCACCGAATCATGCGGGCTGACCTCGTGCCTATCGACCCGCTGGCCGTTGACATAGACGCCGTTGGTCGATTTCAGGTCCTCGATAAAAACAGCCTGGCCGGAGCGGAACAGCCGCGCATGACGATTCGAAATCTGCAGGCCGTCGAGTCGTACATCGCTTTTCTCATCACGGCCGATTACAAGCTGCGTCTTGTCATCAAAAGCGACCGATATCAAGAGCTGCGGCTGCGCCGCCGTCGCGCCTTTCGGCAACAGGCGCTCGGCACTCTCGCGGTCCAGGACCATCGTGTTCGACGCCGGAGCTTCTGCTTTCTTAGGCGTATCCGCAACGACCGAACGCTGCGCCGGCAAGCTTGCTCCTTTCGGCAGGTCGCGTCCCGGCGCGTCGAATCTGATAAGC
>CADEEU010000221.1 GCA_902826385.1 uncultured Acidobacteriota bacterium
TTGACACAAAATCCACCGGTGCTCGGTGTTCAGCAACTCACTAAGAATAATAGCCAGCGTGTATTCAATCTAGCGTCCGGCCCCCCGGCATTCACTAACTTCTTTGGTTTGAATGCGGCTCCTAACAATGGTGGTGTTTCCAATACGTCGCTCCCGTCGAGTGGTGTATTTTTCCTGCCTGACGGAGTCTTCGCCAGAGCCTTGACCGACAAACAGCGTTTACCGCAGGTCGACGCATATAACGTCACCTTGTAGCATCAATTGAACGATAAGCTATCTTTGGAGGTCGCTTACGTTGGTAACAAAGGGACGCACGCTTTCATCGGCAATGGCCCGGCGGCCAATGTCAATCAAGCCTCGTTAGAAGGCATCACTCGCGGTCTGAGCAATAACCAGCGGAAATTATTCTTCCAAAAGTTCGGCTGGTCGCAAGGAATCGACTATTTCTGCAACTGTGCCGATACGAGGTACGACGGCTTGCAAATTAAAGCTACGCAACGCTTGTCGGAAGGACTAACACTATTGGCTCATTTCACGGTTCAACGAGCGCTCGACAACAGCGGCGATTACTTCTTTATCGATCGATCGCTTAATCGCGGCCCGAACGACTTCGACCGCGGAAAAGTCTTTGTGCTTTCGCAGACCTACGAGTTGCCCTTCGGTCGTAACAGGCGCTTTTTTAGCGGTGCATCTAAACTAGTAGACCTGTTTATCGGCGGTTTCCAATTTAACTCCAATACCACCATACAAAGCGGCGTACCGTTCAATTTTGGTATAAACACACCAAATGACACCGGGCCAAACCGTCCGAATATCAATGGCGATGTTACGTTCGGCAGTAGTCGCGACAATGACGGACAGGTGGTGTACATCACCAGTGGGACAGGTATATTTTCATCGCCGACTCTCGGGCAGTTCGGTAACCTGAAGCGCAATGCGTTTCGAGGACCTGGCTTCTGGCAGACAGACGCCTCGCTGCTCAAGCGCTTCAACATCACGGAAGACAAACTTCTCGAATTCCGCATGGAAATTCAGAATTTGTTCAATACCGTCAATCTTGGTCAGCCTGAGGCATTTGTGGGTAGTGGCAACTTCGGAAAGATCGGCAACACGAATGGCAATGCCGTGCAGCGAAATGTACAGTTTGCTCTTAGATTTGCATTCTAGCTCATTGGTTTAGTGCAATTTGACCGGAACGGGTTTCGAATCCTCCGTTCCGCAATTGAGAAGGAGAATTTCCGACGGAAATTCTCCTTTTTTGACAAACTAAGGTTTCCCGATCTTTAGTGCTCGCGCGGTGCTAATGTAGGTTCGGTTTTTAATTATTTTCTGATCCTTGTTCTTTGTGGTCTCGCTTTGTGGTCTGGCTGATGACGCATTTCTCTCGAAGGCCAGGAACTGCCGAGCGACTCCAGAGAGAACAGATACCGAGATTTGAAGCCATTGCGGAATAAATATGAACTGGACAACGGAAAGAAATAAAATCTTTTTATCGATAGTCTCGGTCTTTGTTTTTTTCTTTTTGACCTTTGCAGCGTTTGCCCAAACGTCCGATCCGTACCAGCCGGTGCCCTACGTCAAAGTGAAGCACCCGGAATGGGCGCGGAAGGCTGTGATGTACCAGATCAACACGCGTGCGTTTACAAAAGAAGGAACGTTTCGCGCGGCCGAGAAGCATCTGCCGCGGATCAAGGAGCTTGGCGCAGACATTTTGTGGATAATGCCGATCAATACGATCGGTGAAAAAAATCGCAAAGGAACGCTGGGCAGTCCTTATTCGGTTCGAGATTATTATGCGGTCAATCCCGAATTCGGCACGCTTACCGACTTCAAACATTTTGTCGCCGAGGCGCACAAGCTTGGAATGTATGTGATCCTCGATTGGGTTGCGAACCACACGGCGTGGGACAATGAGCTGCAGAGCAAGCATCCCGACTGGTACGACAAAGACTGGAAAGGCGATTTTCGTCCGACGCCGTGGTGGGACTGGACGGACATCATCAATCTAAATTACAACTCGCCCGAGCTTCGCAAATACATGACCGAGGCTATGAAGTATTGGGTTCGCGAGGCGGACATCGACGGCTATAGGTGTGATGTGGCAGGATTCGTTCCGGTTGATTTTTGGAACAATTTACGTAAAGAATTAGACGAGATCAAACCTGTTTTTATGCTCGCGGAATGGGAATCACGCGATTTGCATGAATACGCTTTCGATATGACCTACGCCTGGACCTGGCACGAAAGAATGGTGCCGATCGTTCAGGGGAAAACCAAAGATTTGGGCGGACTTTTTGTTTATTATTCCTGGAACGAAAGCAGTTTTCCGAAAGATGGAATCAGAATGGTCGGCACAAGCAATCACGACCAAAACGCTTGGGAAGGCACTGACCAGGAAACCTGGGGCAAAGCTTTTAATGCCGCAACAGTTCTGACCGTAGTCGGCGAAGGCATGCCGATGCTCTACAACGGCCAGGAAGCCGGCAATCCTAAAAGACTAAAGTTTTTTGAAAAAGACGAGATCGTCTGGCGCCCGCATCCGAACGGCGAGCTTTACAAGAAGCTTTTCAAGTTAAAAAAATCGAACTCCACGCTATTGAACTGGGGCCACAACGCGACAATGACGCTGGTGCCGAATTCAAAGCCCGACAAGGTTTTCAGTTTCGTCCGGCAAAACGACCGCGACAAGCTGTTCGTAGTTATGAATTTCTCGGCTTTGCCGCAAATGGTCACATTCAAGGAAACTCTATATCACGGCAGGTATACCGAGTATTTCAGCGGACAAGCGGCCGTGCACGATGCCGCGACGAAGCTTAATCTACCGCCATGGAGCTACCGCGTATTTGTTAAATGAAGCGTCTTCGTTTCAAGATCGAGGGAACTCCTGCTACGGGAATACGCAACAGTTATATCCTATGAAGTTAGCGCATTTCATCCTGCTCGTTTTGATATTCGCGTTCTCGCACGCGATCTCCGGCCAAAACCTTAGATCTCCGGACGGCAATTTGTCCTTCGATTTCAGTCTGAGCGGAACGGGAGAGCCGACCTACAAGCTTTCGTATAAGGGCAAACCTGTCTTAGCGGCTAGCAGGATCGGCTTTGAGTTAAAAGGCCAGCCGGCGTTGCTCGGTGGGTTTACGGCCGTCGATACAAAACGCGCGGAAAAGGATGAAGCATGGAATCCGGTTTGGGGCGAGGTAAAAACGATTCGCAATCATTACCGCGAACTAGCTGTCACGCTGCAGCAAACGGTTGCGGTGGACGAAAAAGGCAACGTGCATCCGAACGCCGATGTGTTTTCTTCGGCTGCTAATTCGAATGCAAAGCGGTTGACGCGCCAGATCGTTTTGCGCTTTCGTCTGTTCGACGACGGCCTCGGTTTCCGCTGCGAGTTCCCGGTGCAGAACGATTTAAAGTACTTCACACTGGCGGACGAGAAAACCGAATTCAATCTGACGGGCGATCACAAAACGTTTTGGATTCCGGGCGATTATGACTCGAATGAGTTTGTTTACACGACGTCGAAGCTGAGCGAGATCGACGCGACTATCGGCAAGGCGGCGGACGAGATTGCCTTTCGCACGCCGATCGCGGCCAACGCCGTGCAGACGCCGCTGATGATGAAAACGGCCGACGGGCGTTACATCAACATCCACGAAGCGGCACTGGTCAATTATCCGGCGATGTACATGATGGTCGATCGCAAGACGTTCGGCATGACATCCCACTTGGCGCCGAACGCCGTCGGTAGTGCCGCGTTTTTGCAAACACCCGCCCGGACGCCGTGGCGAACTGTGATCGTCAGCGATAAGGCGACAGACATTCTTGCCTCAAAATTAATCTTAAATCTCAACGAGCCGACAAAGATCGAAGACACAAGCTGGATCAAGCCGCAAAAGATGATCGGCGTTTGGTGGGAACTGCATGTAAACCGCTCATCGTGGAACTATTCGGACGTGAACAACATCATTCTTGCCGATACCGATTGGAGCAAGATGAAACCGAACGGCCGCCACGGAGCTAACACCGCGAACGTAAAACGCTATATCGACTTCGCTGCGAAGAACGGTATCGACGGCGTGTTGGTCGAGGGCTGGAACGTCGGTTGGGAAGACTGGTTCGGCAACTGGAAAGAAGACGTTTTCGATTTCGTGACGCCGTATCCGGACTTTGACGTTAAGGAATTGCAGCGTTACGCCGTATCGAAGGAAGTAAAGCTTATCATGCATCATGAAACGTCGGGCTCGGCGACGAATTATGAACGACGGCTCGACGAGGCGTTTCGTTTCATGAAAGCGAACAGTTACGACGCCGTAAAAACCGGCTATGTCGGCAAGATCGTTCCACGAGGCGAGTTTCACGACGGACAGTGGATGATCAATCATTACAACCACGTTGCCGCCAAGGCTGCTGCGTACAAGATCATGATCGATCCGCACGAGCCGGTTCGGCCGACCGGATTATCGCGTACGTTTCCGAATTGGCTCGCGAGCGAGGCGGCGCGTGGAAATGAATTTAACGCGTGGAGTTCGGGTAATCCTCCCGAGCATGAGACGATCCTGCCGTTCACGCGGCTGATGGGCGGGCCGATGGATTACACGCCCGGCATTTTCGAGATCAAGATGAGTCACTATGATCCGAAGAAAAAAGAACAGGTTCACACAACGCTCGCCAAGCAGCTCGCGCTTTATGTGACGATGTTCAGCCCGCTGCAGATGGCCGCCGACCTGCCTGAAAATTACGAAAAGCGAATCGATGCTTTTCAGTTTATACGTGACGTTGCGGTCGATTGGGACGACACGCGGATCGTTGAGGCCGAACCCGGCGATTTCGTTACGATCGCACGCAAGGCAAAGGGCCGCGATGAGTGGTACGTCGGAGCGATCACCGACGAAAACGCCCGGACCACGACGGTGCCGCTCGACTTTCTTACTCCCGGACGTGAATACGTCGCAACCGTTTACACCGACGCAGCCGACGCCCATTGGGAAAAGAATCCGATGGCGTACAAGATCATGAGCCAGAACGTTAACGGCAGAGCCGTCTTGAAACTTTCACTTGCTCCCGGTGGCGGCGCGGCGGTAAGTATCAAACTACGCCGGTAGATCATCCGTACACGACAGGCTTTCCAGCCTGACGCTCTGCAAAACTAAGTACGCGACCATGAAATCGATCATCGCCCTGATAACTATCCTTCTGGCCTCGCTCATCACAGCGGCTCAGGTTCAGTTTATTCCGAAACAGCAGCTTTCTAAATCCCGGCTGGAACTTTCCCGCCGGTCTCAGAACGGATCGTTTTACGACGTAGTCGGGCGCCGATCGGCGGCTTTCGGTTATGAACACCGAAACATGGAAGCCTGGGTTTATCCGATGAAGATCGTCGACGATCTCGAATTTTATTTTAAGATCGAAGGCTATAATCTTCCGTTTCGCGGCAACGATCTGCTGACCTCAATCAATGTCCGTCCCGAAGCGACCACGTTCACATATTCGCATGCCGCATTTACGGTCAAAGAGATCGTTTACGCTCCGGTCGATGAGCAGGGGCTGATAATTCTGCTTGATATCAACACGCGTCTGCCGATGACTGTGGACGTCTCTTTCAGGCCTAAACTGGCCCTAGCATGGCCGGGGAATTTGATGACCGGTTTCTATGGGCAGGATGAAAAAGACAAATATTATTTTATCGGTGAGGAAACGCAGAAATTCTACGGCATTGTCGGCACGCCCGGAGCAAACGACCTTTCACTGATGCCATATCAGGAAGAACCGCGTGACGTACCGGTTCGCTACCAAATTAGCGTTACTCCAGATGAGGCTGGTAAAAGTTTCGTACCGGTCGTTATCGCCGGCAGCACGGAAGGCAGAACTAAGGCGGTCGAGACCTACAACAAATTGCTGTCAAATGCCCTGCCTCTGTATGAGCAGAACGTCAAATATTACGAAAATTTTCTCGACAAAACGACGCAAATTACGACGCCGGATGAGAGATTAAACACCGCGTTCGCCTGGGCGAAAATAGGAACCGAAAAGGGAGTTGCGACAAATCCCTTTTTAGGAACCGGCTTGCTCGCAGGATTCCGCACGTCGGGCGATTCCGAGCGTCCCGGTTTCGCGTGGTACTTCGGCCGAGATTCGATGTGGACGGCACTTGCCTTGAATTCATACGGCGATTTCGCCACGGCAAAAAGCGCGCTTGAGTTCTTGAAAAAATATCAACGCGACGATGGGAAAATTCCGCATGAGATTTCGCAAAGCGCGACGCTTGTCGATTGGTGGAAGGGGTATCCGTACGCGTGGAATTCGACCGATGCCACGCCGCTTTACATCATCGTCCATACCGATCTTTAT
>CADEEU010000222.1 GCA_902826385.1 uncultured Acidobacteriota bacterium
TGAAAGTGGCCGGCGACGCCGGACGGTGCTTCGCTAAGGGCTTCTTTTTGCGAGAATGAAGGGATGACCACATCGTCGCGGTCAGCGGCGGTCGCGGCGCCTTCGTCCGTCAGGCCGCCGAGCATCGGCTCGATGTCGGCCGTGTCCAGTTCATTAAGCTGCTCGACATATTTGACGATCTCCGCCATCTGAGGCGTGTAAAGAGCAACCTCTTCGTCGGTTATTTCAAGGTGAGCAAGTTTTGCGACTTTTCTTACGTCCATAAATCTTGATCGAATCGCTAATGCGTAATCGATTGTTGAGTGTCACGCCCTTGCTTACGCGCGGGCTTCGGCATTTTTCTTCAAATCGGTTTCCCGTCGGGCCAAACTGTTCGTCGCCGCGGCTAGAAATTTATCGCGGAGTTCGTTATCCGCTATCGAATCCGCCGCATGTCGAAGGCCGGATGTGAGTTGTCCTTCAGCAAGCGAGGCCCATTCACTATCTATCTTTTCTGAAGCTTTTAGCTGTCTGCGATGGCGACGTATCACAGATGCTTCGACCTGAAACTCCACGTAATTTACGACTTGCGCCCCGATTGCCGCGTTCACTCGTTCTGCTAAAGCCGGACCGAGATCGGCAACCTGCCGACGCCAGGTTTCGCTTGAAACGGCGGCGATGAGCCTGTTTTTCTCTAGCCTCAGCGGTACGATATGCTCGGCCAACGCTCCATCGACGACGCGTCGCCAGGCCGCAAAAACGATCGGCTCGACAGCGTTGCCTTCCGTGTCAAGGTGCTTCAAAATCGTAGGGAAAGCCCGTAGAATGTCCTGCATTTGCCAATCACCGCCGATAAACTATTATCTTAAACGAGAACGAGTTTTTAAGCTAAATTACGACGCCGACGAATTTCAAAAGCGCGTCGCCTTTCAGTGAAAATTATCAACTATACATTGCTAATTCTTAATTGATTTTGAAATAACTACCCATGCGGTTGAAAACTAATTTGTAATTTACAATTTAGAATTGATAATTTTCGACGAATCAATAACGAATGATAAGACTTCCGAAGCTGATACTCGCGTCCGGCAGCCCGCGTCGGGCGGAAATAATGCAGTCCGTTGGGTGGGAATTCGAGAAGGCTGTTCCCGATATCGACGAGACGGAATTGCCCGGCGAGGCCCCGGACGTTTACGTTCAGCGTCTTGCCCGGACCAAGGCCGAGGTAGTGGCTGCTAACTTTCCGGGCAGGATCGTGCTCGGGGCAGACACGACCGTTGTGATCGACGATCAGATCATCGGAAAGCCGGTCGATATGGACGACGCACGGCGAATGCTTTCTATGTTGTCGGGCCGGCTGCATGAGGTTTTGACCGGCGTTGCAGTAGTGACGACTGGTGAAACCCGCGTCGGCTTACAGCGAACTATGGTCAAATTCGTCCAACTGAGCGATTCCGAAATTAACTTCCTGGCCGAGCGCGGCGATCCACTCGACAAAGCCGGAGCCTACGCCGTCCAGGCCCAGGCCGCTTTGTTTATCGAGGGAATAGAAGGCGATTACTGGAACGTCGTCGGTTTGCCTATAAGTTTGGTTTACCGACTAGTGATGTCCGAAAACAATGCCTTGAAGGCTGATTTTCGGGATTAACCCCGACCCTTTTCTACTCCAAACCGTCTCATTTTTCAGTACAAAATGAGACGGTTTAAGTGATTTGTTTGCAACGTTTAAGTCAGATTTCGTCTCACGCACTTCGCGACATTGCAAAATGAGACGATTTCGGACGTAAACCATTGATATTACTAGGGTTACGCTTTATGTTTTTCGTTTTCGATATTATCCCTGATGCGACCACTGACAGCACAATGTAATTTTTAGTTTTCAAACATCAAAAGGTCGGCAAGCAAGCCGGATTTAAATGTTCGCATGCGTTGCGTAGATTGTCAATGATCTTACGTACGCAACACGATGAAAAGTAAGAAGGCCGTCCTCTTTTCGGACGGCCTTCTTTAATACCCGCAACTTCTATCAAAGAAGACTGTCGATCTTCTTGGAAACCGGTATGGTTATGTCAAACTTCGGGTCGATTCCGCCAAAGGCTTCGCCGGCCTGGTTTCCGGATTTATCGAGGACGATAAACGACGGCACCTGATCGACCTTGAACTTCTTCAGTACCGATGCGCCGTCAGAGTCGCGAAGTACCGGCATTACCAATTTATTGCCAGCGATGAACTTGCGGACGGCGTCGTCCGAGGCATAGTTCTTCGACTTGGCATTGGTCGAATCGGTCACCACGTAGTAGAAAACTACGTTCTTGCCCGCGTATTTTTTCGCAAGCATGTTGGTGTATTCGGCCTGCTTGCCGGAGAGCGGCAGCCAGCTTGCACCGACCGCAAGAACCACGACCTTGCCATCCTGGGCCTGTACATCCACCGAGCCGCCGTCGAGTTTGGTCAACGCCGTCTGGGCAAAAGAGTTGAACGCAAAAACAGTTACAAAGGTAAGAACCAATGCAAACAATTTTAGGGTTTTCATAATTTTACGAGGGCCTACAAGTAAACCCTCTGCCCGGTTTAGATGCGAGTTTGATGCCAAACTACTGCTTTCTGTTGAGGATCACGTTGTCGATCAGCCGAACCTTGCCGAAGCGTACCGCCACGGCGACAAGTACTTCGCTATCTGCAATCTTATCAATAGGTTCCAGATCGTCGTTGCTCACGACGGCAACGTAGTCTATGCGGGCGAGCGGCTCAGTGGCGATCTTGTCTTCAACGATTTGAGCAATCGCCGACGCATTTCGTTCACCGTTTTTGAAGGCCAGCTTGGCTTCGCGAAGGGCTTGGTAGAGTATTGAGGCCTTTTGACGCTCATCTTCGTTCAGATACGCGTTGCGGGACGACATTGCCAGGCCGGATTCCTCGCGGACGGTAGGCACGACCACGATCTCAGTCTCAAAACCCAGGTCACGGGTCAGGCGCTTGACTACGCCGACCTGCTGGGCGTCTTTGCTGCCAAAAAACGCCAGATCAGGTCGAACGGTGTTTAAAAGAATGGTCACCACCGTAGCAACGCCGCGAAAATGGCCGGGCCGCGAAGCACCTTCAAGCGTTTCCGTCAGCCCTTCAACGTAAACATAGGTGGAAAAGCCCGGAATGTAGATTTCGTCGGTATCGGGAGCGAAGACGTAATCTACTTCATACTCTGCCAGCATCGCGGCGTCTGCGGTCAGGTCGCGTGGATAACGTTCGAAATCTTCGCCGGGGCCGAATTGGGTCGGGTTTACGAATATCGACACGATCACGATGTCGGACATCTGCCGGGCTTCTTTGACCAGCGTCAAATGCCCCTCATGCAGAGCTCCCATGGTCGGGACAAAGCCGACGGTCTTGCTCTCACGACGCAGTTTGCGTGCGATCGATGCCATTCGCTGTTTGCGGTTGATTATTTCCATCGTTAGTCGGCAAGTTCCGCAAGGGCCGGCGGAAACTCAACTTTCAGCACCTTTTCAACCTCCTCAACAAGCAGTCTTGCATCGGTATCGGCGGCCGACCAGACGATGGGCAGACTCAATCTAAAATACGAATGGACGATTATGTTTCGAAAACCCCGAAGCGATTTCCACTCGATGTTTTGGTAACGTGATCGTATGTCTTCAGAGATGCCCGATGCTGCTTCACCGATAATCATTAGTTGGAATAAAATCGCGGACTGAAGGAGTTTGTCATTTACAAATTCTTCCTCGCTGATGTTCGCAGCCCAAAGCCGAATCGTTTTGGCAGCGTCCAACATATCTACAAGATATTCGGCGTCATGCCTCATAAATGATCTGAGCTTCGGACAATATCTTTTCGCGGATTAGCGGCTTTAACCCGTCCTTGGTTACGAGGTCCACACGGTTTTTCATCAACTCCTCCAGTTCGATTTGCATACCTGAGAACTCGATAAGACCGATGCCCGACTCGGGCAAAAAATCGACCATGAAATCAAAGTCGCTGTGTGCATTGTTGTCACCGCGGGCACGCGAGCCAAACAAGCTCAGCTCACGCACCTTATGCTTTCGACAAAGTTCGACGATTCTGCTTCTCGTTTCATCGGAAAATAGCGGCATCATGCGTTCACGTTCTTTCTTGCTTCTTTCGGAAAACCGTAAGACTCGGCCTCACTCGGATAATCGCCCGAGCGGACGTCATCCATCCATTTGGTGATCGCGTCCGTTATGACCTGGCTGACGTTGGCGTACTGCCGGACAAAACGTGGCTGGCGGCCGAAGGTGAAGCCGATGAGATCATGCAGCACAAGTACCTGAATGTCACAGGCGGCACCGGCCCCGATGCCTACGGTCGAGATGGTTAGTTCCTTTGAGATAGTTTCGGCCACTTCACGCGGTATCAGCTCGAGCACGATGGCAAATGCTCCGGCCTCTTCGAGCATTTTTGCGTCTTCGATCAGGCGGTTCGCATCGACAGTGGTTTTGCCCTGGACTCGATAGCCGCCGAGTTTATGGACCGATTGCGGCGTGAGACCGATGTGAGCCATAACCGGGATCTCTTCGTCGACCAGCCGTTTGACCAGATCGACCCGATTTCGGCCGCCTTCAAGCTTTACGGCTTCGGCACCGCCATTTTTGAGCAATCGCATGGCGTTCCGAACCGCCTTATTGTCGCCGGTGTGAAAAGTGCCGTAGGGCATATCGGAAACGATCAGCGCACGGCTCGATCCACGTTTGACGGCCTTGGTCGCGGACAGAATTTCCTCAAGCGTCACCGGTATCGTGTTTCCGTATCCGTGTATGACGTTTCCCATGCTGTCGCCTACCAGAATGATATCGACGCCGGCTTCGTCTACGATCCTCGCGGTCGGATAATCATAGGCCGTCAGACACACGAGCTTTTCGCCGCTTTCTTTAGCTGCTCTAAGGGCGGGAACGTAAACTTTTTCGGGTTGGTCGGGCTTTAAGTAGGCCATAAGAAATTTGCGATAAGTCTAGACCTTTACAGCAGTTTAGTCTAGCCGCTTGAAGACGCGTGAATGCTTTCGCGGGTGTGAGGATACCAACGGGCAACGTTCGAATTGTCAGGGCATTCGGCCAGCAGCAAGCCAATGTCTTTGTGAAGGAGGGAATGATTATAGTTCGGACAAATCTCGTTCATCGGAATCAGGACGAACCGTCGAAGATGAGCTCGAGGATGAGGGACGGTTAGGAAGGGTGTGTCAACGTGCTCCTGCTCATAGAAAAGCAGGTCAAGGTCTATAGTCCGCGGTTTTTTTAGCGATTTGTCCGTACGTCCGAGCAGATATTCAATCCGCAGCATTCGAGCAAGCATCTGCGTAGGCGTAATGCCGTTTGCCCGAATCTCCGCAACCATATTCAAAAAGGCCGGCGCGTCATCATCCAGACCGACCGGTTCGGTTTCATATATCGCGGAAAGTTTCGTGACCTGGAAGCTAGCCTCCATCAGACCACGCACGCCGAGCAGCAGATTACCTGCCCGGTCGCCCAGGTTCGAGCCGATTCCGACGTAAGCTGTTACAGTTTCATTCTCCACGCGGGTTTAACGGGCACTTCCCAGTTCGTCTTCAAGTTTGTCGATAGCGTCCAGCAGCTTTACGAATTTGAGCCCAAAGGGCGTTAAAACATACTCAACCCGCGGCGGCGACTCAGGATACACCGTTTTCGAGAGTATTCCGAAATCTGTTAGCTTTCGGAGGCGCTCGTTCAACACTTTCGCCGTCAACCCTTCGATGCTGCGTTCCATCGCGCCGGGGCGGTTCACGCCCGACCGGATAAGGCCGATAACCGAAAGCGACCATTTGCACCGAACGATGGTTTCGACCATTCGTTTCACCGGCGGCGGGGTAGAGATTATTTTCGCCTTTGCGTACATCAATTTAGACCAGAAAGTAAGTACCTGACTAAAAAGTACTTACTTACCTTCGGTGCCGAACATTTGATATTTTCCGGGGTGAGATCGGCTACGACTCAAACATTAGCCTAAAAAGGAAGGGAATAACAAATGAAAACAAAGGCCGTTTTTTATCATGCCGGGTGTCCGGTTTGCCTAGATGCTGAGCGGACGATTGTCGATACGATCGATCGCGTACGATTCGATGTCGAGGTGGTACATCTTGGCGAACAGAAGGAGCGCATCGCAGAGGCCGAAGGCTTCGGTGTCAACTCCGTACCGGCACTCGCCATTGCCGGACGTTCTTTTCATATAAACTTCGGAGCATCGCTGCAAGATTTGAAGTAATAGGCTTTCGCTTCTTCTGTGTTGCTGAAGAGGCTGTCCGAAAAGTTAGAAATGATCTAAGCTTCGTTAGGAGCGGAATGTTTGCAGGCTTAAAACGAGCAAATCTGCTAAAG
>CADEEU010000223.1 GCA_902826385.1 uncultured Acidobacteriota bacterium
CTTTCCGTCCTGAATGACGACCGTCCCATTTTCAATAACGCCGCCCGAAACCGTCACGATTCTTGCACCGACAATGGCAAAGGTTCCGTTTCGTCCGGTCTTATTCTGCTGCGACCCGTCGCTCTGTGCAGTTGCATAAATTGCACCGCACAGGCACAGAGACAAGGCGAAAAGAAATGACAAAAAGCTAGTTAAGCGAACCGTAAATTTATTCCTTCGAATCATGTTTTGAAAATCCTCTTGTGCCTCTGTGTCTCCGTGTCTCTTTGGTAAAAATTATCGGTTGTCGATTCGGTCTGCGTCATCCAGGTCACCGCGGATGCGGTCCGTCGGAACACGAGGCGGTGTGCCGCCCGAACCCGGTGCTCTGTTTACCTCAAGCTTTTCCAAATCTTCCCGCTCTTTAGCGAGCAGCGAGCGCTTCTGGATATCAGCCGCGCGGTCAAAATAAACCCCGCCTTCTATCATCGTTATCTCTGGGCGTGAAAACGAGCTGAACGGGTGTGTGTTCCAGATAACGAGATCGGCGTCCTTGCCCTGCTCAACCGAACCGGTACGTTTGTCGATTCCAAGCTGTTTTGCCGGATTCAGCGTGATCATTTTCAACGCATCTTCCTCCGGCACGCCGCCGTACTTCATGACCTTTGCCGCGTCCAGGTTGAGCCGTCGCATCCGTTCGTTCGAATCCGAATTGATCGATACGTTTACGCCGTTCTTCCACAAAATATATGCGTTGTAAGGAATGGCGTCGTAGGCTTCCAGCTTATAACTCCAGCTGTCGGTAAAAATCGAAACGCCGGCACCGTGTTTAGCGATCTCGGGGGCGATCTTGTAGGCCTCAAGGCCATGCTGAAGCGTCCCGACCTTGAATCCGAACTCTTCGGCAAGCCGCAAAATGTTCAGGTGCTCGTCCGATCTGTAGCCGTGACAATGAACGATGCGTTTTCCTTCCAGAATTTCGACCAGCGGCTGTAACTCTTCATCGACACGCGGCGGCACTTTCGTTTTCTTGGCCCGGAAGTCCGCCCAGGCCTGCTGGTAATCACGTGCCCGGCGGAACGCGTCGCGGATGGTTTCCATCGTGCCCATACGCGTTCTCGGGTATCTGGCAACCTGCCCGCCCTGCGGGGTAAAGCTGGAGCGCTTTACATTCTCGCCGAGCGCAAATTTGATTCCGGCCGGAGCTCCGTCGATCGGGTATTCCTCGACCGGCTTGCCCCATTTGAATTTGACTGTCGTGCTTTGTCCGCCGATCGGATTCGCCGAGCCGTGCAGCAGCAACGCCGAGGTTACGCCGCCCGCCAAAGCGCGATAAATTGCAACGTCGTCCGGCTCAAGCATGTCGCGAATACGGGTCATCGATGTTACGGAAAGCGAACCTTCGTTGATCGCACTTAGCATCGAATGCGAATGAGCGTCGATGATTCCCGGCGTGACATATTTACCGGCCGCGTCGATCACCTTGGCGCCCGCTCCAGGCGGTATCGCTTTGGCTATTCGAAAGATCTTTCCGTTACGGATATGAATGTCCGTCGCCTCCAGCGTTCCGCGTGCGGCGGTCATGATGGTCGCGTTCTTTATAAAAACATCGCCCGAAGTCTGGGCAAAACTTAAAGACACGCAGCCAAACGTCAAAATTAGAAATGTCGCAATCATTCGTCTCATAAAAAATTGCCTTGTCTTTGGGATTAAGGATTTCTCGTTCCGGTGATCGGGATTGATCCCTGCGGCGAATTTATCGTGCCGGACAACTGATTTCCGGTTACTGTCGCGATCACCGTATATGCGATCGACTGTCCGCCGAACATCACAGTGCCGCCAAAACTGATTCCGCTCGGGGTTATTCTGCCGTCGGTGATCGTCGAAGCACCAAGTTCAGTCGTCATCGTTCCACTGAGTGCGGTTCCCTGTTGTGTCAGCGTCAGTGTGCCGGTCAAAGGCTGTCCCGGAGCCTGAATGCTGATCGAGTAGCTTCCCGCGACGCTGCCCGGAATTGCTGTAGCATCGCCGCCCGATCCCATTCCGCCGCCGCGAAGTCCGCGTCCGCCTTGTGGCTGAGACGGCGGTTTAGGTTCGAACAAAACGCCGTCGACAAAGACATGGGTTACCGTTTTTTGATTTCCGAACAGGTCGCCTTTCACCACGGTTAGATTAGCGATTTTTCCGGTCTCGACCGATCCCAGTCGGTCGTTTACGCCGAATATTTCAGCCGCGCTAAGCGTCATTGCCCTGACGGCCGCGTCCTTCGACAACCCATTTTCGGTGGATTTGACGGCATTTGCCAAAAAGTCGTTAACAGCGGTCGCCCCGCCGCCTTGAAAGGCAAACTTTACGCCTGCCGCGGCCAACTTCCCGGCCGTTTTCGGCGTCTCTGCGCGAAAACGGAGTGTTTCCATCGTTTCCGGATCGGCGTCCGGAGCCGCAGCCGTTGTCCGCTTGGGAAAATTCAAAGACAAAAGTACGGCCGTATCCTGCGCCTTTAGCCTGCCGACAAAAGCAGTGGCCTCCTGACCACCGGCTATTATTGCTTTCAGGTTATATTCTTTCGCAAGATCGAGTGCGCGAACGATCTCGTTTGCCCTGTTTGCGGTAAGGACGACCGGAATTTGTCTATTCAATGCCGGGATCAGCGCTTCGAGAGATTTATCTTCTGGCGGCCGCCTCATTCCTTTCGGATTGGCCGCATACATCTTTTGCATTTCCTGCAGCCGCTTGGCGTCATTGAACATCTGCCGCAAGGCGGAAAAAGTGCCGAGAAGCGATCCTGGATATTGTCCCGGAATGGTCGCGAACGATATGTGCAAAGCAACCGGATTCTTGACAGTCATTCCCGAAACAGAATCTCCCGCCAAGTTGATCAATGCCGAGTGGCCGTTAAAAATGCCCGTTCGGCCGACCGTTAGCGCGGTCGTAAAACCGGCGTTACGATTGGCCTCGAACTGATTGTCGCCCGCTCGGACATCTTCCAGCGTCATTTCTTCGGGCCTGAGGCCTGTTGGGTAGTTCGAATTGGACGGATTCGCCGCCGCTGCGGCAGCCGCGGCCGCGGCAGCCTGGCCTCCGCCGCCAGGACCTGCCGGAGTTGCCGGACGAGCAGCCGTCTGAATCCCCAGGTTGGTCAGAGCATCGATAAATCCCGGATAGACGGTTAAACCGGTGCCATCGAAGACCTGGGCATCCGCCGGCGTCTTTGCATCGGCACCGACCGCTTCGATCAAACCGTTTCGGACGACAACGGTGCCTTTTTCGATAGTGTTGCCGGACACCGTAACGATCCGAGCATTTGTTATTGCGTAGCTTTGCCCAAATCCCGGCAGGGCAAGAACCGAGCCGATCGCTGCAAAGGCGAACAGAAATAGCCTAGATTTCATAGCGAAGAGTGAACCGAAATTGTAAATTGAACTGCTTAGAAATTTGAGATACGGTGAGAATAATAGAAAAGTTTCAGTTTGCAAAGGTCGCGGCCGAGCCTGAGCGAAACTTTACAAAAACTTACAAAAGCGGATGGATCGCAGTTTTAGCATTCAAAACTTCCCGCAAAGCCTTTCAGCAACGATTTTTAGAGACTTTCAGCCGCTCAATAAGAATTTTGAAAGTGTGTGTCTGAAAAGTCTTTTGACCGGCTCCGGAGGAGCGACCTCTGCGAACCCTCAGCGGTCTCCGCGTTAAAAATTAGCTAAACGCAGAGAACACAGAGATTTACGCAGAGATCGCCGAGAGATAACGAAATCATTTTCAGCTTTCTCGGAATGACTTTTAGCTTTCTAAAAGTGATTCTCAGTTCTCTTAAACCGTTTCCAGTGTTCTCGGAAGTGCCTTTAGTTAACGCGGAATGATTTACAGTTAACTTTGAGCCGCTCAGAGTAGACTATAAACGGCTCAAAGAGTTAACAAAGTGCCTTCAGAGCTTATTTCCGAAGAAATCGGCAATACTTTATAGTTTATTTTCACTCCTTCTATTTTACTGCCCTTTCCGTTTGCAGCAATTTCTCTTTTCTTTCAACGCCCCAGCGATATCCGCTCAATTTTCCGTCCTTCCCGATCACACGATGACAAGGAATAACGACCGCCACACGATTGTTGGCACACGCCTGCGCCACGGCGCGGACCTTTTTCTTGTCGCCGATCTTTTCGGCGATCTGCGTGTAAGTCACGGTCTCACCGTAGGGAATTTTTCGCAGCAGTTCCCAAACCCGCATCTGAAACGCCGTCGCCTGAATGTCAAGCGGCAGATCCAGCCGCTTTTTCTTGCCGGAAAGATGCTTCAAAATCTCATCGACAAAGCTTTTCAAAACTTTTGCATCTTTTATCATTTCGGCGTTCGGGAATTCTTTCCGTAAATTGTTCTCAAGACTCCGGTCGTCATCCGCAAACGCTATATTACAAAGGCCTTTTATCGTGCGGGCGACCAAAATCCGCCCAAGCTCGCACTCGGTTATCGAATATGTGATCTTCATTCCCTGTCCGCCTTTCTTATAGGCCGCCGGCGTCATCCCAAGATTTTCCGCCGCCTTTTCGTACAAACGGCTGCTCGACCCAAATCCCGCGTCATACATTGCCGACGTCACACCGCTGCCTTCCTTTAACTCCGTCTTGAACCGCTCCATTCTTTTTGCCTCCGAATACTTTTTCGGCGATACGCCGATGATTTCTTTGAAACTTCGCTGCAGATGATAAGGACTCAGTTCAAGTTTCGCAGCCAGATCTTCGAGTGAATAAAGACCGTCCGATTCAAGCAACTCGCAAGCCGTTATGATCTTTCGCACATGCGGATCGATAGCTACTAATTCTTTCGGTTTGCACCGCAAACAGGCACGCAGCCCGAACTTTTCCGCCGCCTTCCACGACCCAAAAAACGCCACATTCTCTCGCTTCGGCGTCCGTGCCCGGCAGGAGGGACGACAGTAAATTCCGGTCGTTTTCACGCCGAGAAAAAACGCCCCGTCGAACCTTGCGTCGTTCATTCTTACCGCGTTCCAATAGATCTCGTTGTCCATGTGTTAGAAGTTTATCTTGCCGTTAAAATGAAATCTATCCGCTTCTTGCGGTAGAATTCGATATATGGGAGCGATCGTCCTTTTTGATGGTGTTTGCAATTTTTGCAATGGTTCTGTCAACTTTATTATCGAACGCGAACGTGCCGGTTATTTCAGTTTTGCTCCGCTTCAGAGTGAGATCGGTAAAGAGCTCTCCGCGAAATACGGCCTCGATAAAACCGAAACCGATTCGGTCGTTGTGATCGAAGATGGGCATGCTTACATTCATTCTGAGGCCGCAATGCGTATAGCACGACGGCTCGACGGCATCTGGTCGTTGGCCTATGCCTTAAGAATTATTCCTCGTCCGGTCAGGGATTGGGCGTATAAGCTTTTTGCGAAGTATCGGTACAAACTCTTCGGCCGCCGCGACCACTGCATGGTTCCGACACCGAAAGTGCGAGCTAGATTTTTGTAGTCCAACAAACTTCGGTTTGTTGTTATTTTTTTCGAATCGACAAACTAGAGTTTGTCGGACACACAATTTATGAAAGCAATCTGGAACAACAAAACCATCGCAGAAAGCGACGACACGGTTGTCGTCGAAGGAAATCACTATTTTCCAAAAGATTCGGTCAACACCGAATTCGTTCAACCCAGCGAAACACACACGGTCTGTAGCTGGAAAGGCACGGCGAGCTACTACGATGTAGTCGTCGATGGCCAAACCAACGCCGACGCCGCTTGGTTTTATCCCGACACAAAACCGGACGCCAAAAACATCGAAGGCTACGTTGCCTTCTGGAAAGGCGTCGAAGTTACAGAGTAAAAACTTCTTTCTTTGCGTACTTTGCGAACTTTGCGTAAGAAAATTTTCCCGCAAAGTCGCAGAGACTCACAGGGAAACAAAGATGAGTTTCTCACTCGAAACACTTGAATACGCAAAGCTCCTCGAGCTTATTAGCCGCCACTCCCAAACACCGATGGGCGAAGAGCGGTTTGCTCAATTGCGTCCGAAAACAAACCCCCACGAACTCGAACGCGATCTCGCCGCCATCTCGGAAACTATACTTTTAAACGAAGAAAAGCAGGTCAACTGGTCCTTCAGCGGCCTCGAAGACCCGTCGGATGCGGTTGCGATCCTAAAGATCAAAAACGCGACGCTGGAACCAACGCGGCTTCTTGAACTGGCCCGCGTTTGCAATCAGGCAATTTTTGCCCGTTCATCGATCCAGCCTGAAAAGGAAGCGGCCCCGATGCTGTGGCAAACAGTCGAAGGTATTCCGCCGACCTTACTGGCCGCGATCGAGCGAATAAACAAAAAAC
>CADEEU010000224.1 GCA_902826385.1 uncultured Acidobacteriota bacterium
GGTAGTAGATTCCGCCCACCACCAGCCCTTCCTCGCTCCAGTCGAACTGGAAGGCCTCACCCAGCTCGAACGACAAGGGCACGAATGCGTTCGTCGTCGCTGAGCTGCCGTCCGAGGTAGCGGCTTCGATATTGCCGCCTACGATCGATGACGTTGAAACAAAAGGCAACGCCGTGCGGGCAGACAGCGCTCCAGCCGATCTGAGCGAGAACGAACGAAAGATTTGGGGACAGCTTTCGGCAGATGAGCCTGTACATATTGATGTGCTGCTTGAATCCAGCGGCCTGTCGTTCGGCGAATTGAATGCTGCTCTTGTCGCGCTGGATATTCGCGATCTTGTCCGTGTATTGCCCGGCAAACATTACGCCCGGAGAGTCTAGCCGCCGAACGCACTTGGCGAAACTGTCCAAATAGCATATGTTCTAAGCCCTCGGTTGACAGATTTGCATCGCAGGTGTTAGAAGTCAGAATGTCAGCCGCCACGACGCGTCTGGCATATTTTTTTCTGAGACTACACCCGAAACGGTTACGATCCTTCGGACGGAAGATGTGCGATCCAGTGTGAAATTTGGGGCACACATTTCGAATATTAGCCAGAACCTTACTAAATTGCACACCGAATTATGTCGAAGAATCTGTTAATAGTTGAAAGCCCTGCAAAAGCGAAGACCATCGAAAAGATCCTCGGAAAGGATTTTCAGGTGAATAGCTGCTTTGGCCATATCCGCGATTTGGAAAAGGCCGGAATGGGTATCGACATCGAAAATGATTTCGAACCCCGCTACATAGTTTCTGAAGACAAAAAGAAGGTTGTGAGCGAACTGAGATCTCTGGCGAAAAAGTCGGACGAAGTATGGCTCGCAACAGACGAAGACCGTGAAGGAGAAGCAATCAGCTGGCATCTTTGCGCAGTTCTTGACCTCGACCCTATAACTACCAAGCGGATCGTTTTTCACGAGATCACAAAACCCGCGATCGAAGCCGCGGTCAATAATCCACGCACGGTGAACATGAACCTGGTGATGGCGCAGCAGGCGCGTCGGGTGCTGGATCGCATCGTGGGTTTTGAGTTAAGCCCCGTGCTCTGGCGCAAGATCAGCACCAGCAATAAGAACCTGAGTGCCGGCCGCGTGCAGAGCGTCGCTGTCCGCCTTATCGCCGACCGGGAACGCGAGATCAATGCCTTCGAGCAATCCAGCCATTTCAAAATTGAAGGATTATTCTTTGCCGATGACATAACCGGAAAACAAGTAACTTTCAAAGCCGAGGGAAAGAAACAGGACAGTGCCCAAGATGCGGAAGCGTTTTTGACAGGATGTAAGGGTGCTGATTATAAGGTAACGGATATTAAGGTGAAGCCGGGCAAACGCACACCGGCACCACCATTTACCACCTCGACACTGCAACAGGAAGCATCGCGAAAACTGGGTTATGGTGTGGCCCGGACGATGCAGATCGCACAGAAGTTATATGAGAACGGCCATATTACTTACATGCGAACGGACAGCGTAAGTTTGAGCGATACAGCATTAAGTGACATTACTAAAACGGTTGGTAAACTCTACGGCGACAGCTATCAACAGTACCGTAAGTTCAAAAATAAAAACGAATCCGCCCAGGAAGCTCACGAGGCTATTCGCCCGACCGACACGAAAACCACGACAATTCCGGAAGAAGAATGGCAGCGATTGTACGAGCTGATCTGGAAGCGAACGATGGCCTCGCAGATGGCCGACGCCGAGCTGGAAAAAACAACGGTCAAGATCGAGATCTCCACGAACAAAGAAGAACTTACAGCTGCTGGAGAAGTGTTGAAATTCGACGGTTTTCTCAAGGTTTATCAAGAAGATAAAGATGAAGACGAAGCGGAAGAATCGGCAGAAGGCCTATTGCCGCCGATGACTGTGGGTCAGTCGATGCCTCTATCAGAACTAAGAGCAACGGAACGGTTCAGCCGTGCTCAGCCGAGATACACTGAAGCATCGCTTGTCAAAAAACTGGAAGAACTCGGCATCGGCCGCCCTTCAACTTACGCACCGACAATTTCTACGATCCAGAAGCGGGAATATGTAGAAAAAAGAGATAAAGACGGTATGCCGAGGGCATACAGGGTGTTGGTATTAAAAGATGATCTGATCACTAAAAGAGAAGCATCCGAGAATACCGGTGCGGAAAAAGCAAAATTGTTCCCAACAGATTTAGGGCTCGTGGTGACGGATTTTCTTAAGCAATATTTTGACGACATCATGGATTATGGCTTTACGGCCAAGATCGAGAAGGAGTTCGACGATGTGGCCGACGGAAAGCTGCAGTGGAACGACATGCTCGAGGAGTTTTACGGACCTTTCAAAAAGGACGTGGATAGCACCCTCGAAAATGCAGAGCGTGTAAAAGGCGAAAGGGTGCTGGGCACAGACCCCGAAAGCGGCAAACCGGTGGTTGCCCGCATGGCCCGCTACGGCCCGATCATCCAGATCGGCAGCGCATCGGAAGAGGAAAAACCGAGATTTGCAAAGGTCCCGCCGGGACAGAGCATCGAGACCATAGCCTTTGAAGACGCGCTGGCCCTGTTCAAATTGCAGGACGCGATGGGCACGTATGACGGCAAAGAATTGTCAGTAGCGATTGGCCGTTTCGGACCATATGTAAAATGGGGTGATGAATTTGTCTCCATACCCCGCGGCACCGACCTCGGAAGCGTGGACACAGAAAAAGCGATCGAGTTCATTAAAGCCAAACAGGTAGCGGACGCTCCCGTTGGAGAATATGACGGTAAACCGATCACAAAAGGAACGGGGCGTTTCGGGCCCTTTATAAAATGGGACGGCTTGTTCATCAACGTGCCGCGCCGGTATGATTTCGAGAACCTGACCCAAGCTGAGATGAACGAACTTATCGAGGCAAAGGTCAGCAAAGAAGCAAACCGTTACATTCAGCGCTGGGAGGATGAAAAGATATCGGTGGAGAATGCCCGTTGGGGGCCCGTGATCAAATTCGGCAAAAAGATCATTTCAGTTCCCAGAAGAGCCGATGGCACGCGCTCCACCGCAGAGGATGCCGCGGCCTTAACCCTGGAACAGGTAAAAAAACTTATTGAGGCCGAACTGCCGGATGCGTTCACAAAGAAGATGAGGCCGCCCGCCAAGAAGGCACCTGCCAGGAAAACTGCGAATTAGACGGACAGTCAAGCATCCCAAAGCAACGTTGTGTCTTGGGACAAACCGGTCGAACAGGCCTGCCCGCAGTGTTCCGCGCCGTACCTGCTTGAAAAGACGCCGAAAAAAGATGGGCACCGTGCGCTATTGCAAAAACGAAGAGTGTGATTATAAAATTAGCGTAGGAAACACGGATTTAACATCGGACTCGCCAGCGGAGGCCCGGTCTCCGAGCAGGTAGAGATTTGCGATGAACGAAAACATCGAGTTCCTCCAGGCTTTTCTAAAAAATCCAGGTAAGGTCGGCTCTATAAGGCCGAGCTCGCCGGAGCTTGCTCAGAAGATGATTGAAGGCATCGTTCCGAGCAAAGAAGACGCCGTTTTGGAGCTCGGCGTTGGAACCGGTGCGATCACGAAATTCCTACAGGAAGTAGTTCCCGACGACCGTTCTTATCTCGGAATCGAACTGGACCGCGATCTGGTCCAGCTCCTGAAGCGAAACTTTACGGACATGACAATCGTTCGTGGTAACGCTGTCGATACCTGGGCCATTCATAAAAGATCGGGCATCGGAAAGATCGGCTATATAATTTGCTGCCTCCCATTTGTCTCGCTGCCAAATGAGGTGGGCGAAAAGATATTGCAGCAGGTGGATAAGTTTATGCAGCAGGGAAACTGTACGTTCCGCACGTTTCAGTATGCTCACGGATACTATTTCCCATCTGCCATTAAGCTGCGTGAATTTATGCGTGACCGCTACGGCAGGTCGCGGAAAAGCCCGTTGATAGTTAAAAACGTCCCACCAGCCTACACGCTGACATGGTCCTCTAACTAATCACGGGTATTCGATTTTCCGGCAATTTGGCGGATGTTGACTTTTCAGTTTTCCCGCCCCCTCAAATTCAAGGTGGTATATTAGTTTTTAGGGTCTAAACTCCGTTTTTTTGGAGAGACGGACTATTCTGCATTTCGAGCTGATCGAAAATGCAGGATGTCCTGTATCAGGAAGTATGGCGGTTGATTCAAAAGAGATCGAAAACGTCGATTCGTGGCCTTCGACCGTTGATGGTGAAGAAGCCGTGCAGGCGGAAACCGACGAGCCGAAGCGGGCAAGGAACAGGAAACTGTACTATGCCGCCGGCGTAAGCGTCGGCATAGTTCTGTTAGCCGGCATTGTATGGTGGATATACTCGCGCCAGTTCGAAAAGACGGACGACGCTTTTCTTGACGGCAATATTTCGGTCGTCACAACAAAGATCGGGGCTCACGTGTATAAGATTCACGTGGCCGAGAACCAGTTTGTAAAAAAGGGCGATCTTTTGATCGAATTCGACGCGCGTGAGGCTGAGGCGAGCCTTGAGGACAAGAAGGCGGCCCTGCAGACGGCCCTCGCGAAGAAAAATCGGGCAACGGCAAATTACAACCTGATCAGCAAGACCTCAAACGCCGATCTCAATCAGGCATCATCAGGCCTTTCGTCTTCTAAAAACAGCTACGAACAAACGCGAATTCTTTCCGATTCCAAACTCAACTCGATTGAACACGCCAAGAACCGGTTAAAAACAGCCGAAGCAACTTTAAACGAGGCCGAGGCACAAATTCCGGAAGCTGAGGCGAAACTGGAACAGGCAAAGGCCCAGATACCCGCCTCCCAGACGCGACTAGAAACGGCCGAGACAAATTACGAGCGTTCGAAACAGTTATTTGAGAGCGGCGACATCTCGAAGCGGGAGCACGAAGTCGGCAGCCGCGAACTAAGCGACGCGCGTGCCGAACAAGTTTCGCGGCAGAAGCAGGCCGACATCAATCAGGCCCAGGTGAATCAACTGCGTCGCCGTGTCGATGCCGAGCGGTCGCGCGTTGAAGAAGCCAAGAATGTGGTCGTTGAGGCGGAAAACGCTTATCGACAGTCACTTTCCCAGGTTGATATCGCCTCCGACGAGGTCAATGAGTCTCGGGCCAAAATGATGGGGGCCAACACTTCGACCGAGCAGAAAGCGATCGGCGAATCCGAGATCGGCACGGCCGATGCGGAAATCGCGCAGGCCGAAGCAAGTCTGAAACAAGCGGAGCTGAATCTGTCCTACGCCAAGATCGTGGCCCCACAGGACGGCTACGTCTCGAAAAAATCGGTTGTCGAGGGGCAGCTGGTTCAGCCGGATCAGACGCTGATGTCTATCTCGCTGCCGGGAATGTGGGTAACGGCGAATTTTAAAGAAACTCAGATCGAGCGGATGAAGGTCGGCCAGCCGGTGGACATTTATGTCGACGCCTACCCAAACACCACGTTCAAAGGAAAAATCGACAGCTTTCAAATCGGTACCGACTCACGCTTCAGCATTTTTCCGGCCGAGAATGCGAGTGGCAATTTTGTCAAAGTCGTCCAGCGTGTCTCGGTGAAAATCGTGTTCGAACAGCCGCCCGACGAACGCTATCTTCTAGTGCCCGGAATGTCGGTTATCCCGCGGGTTAAAGTCTAGTCTAACCTGGAATGAACGAGTCGTCAGACAGCACGAAGGCTCCGCAGTCCGGGACAAGCCATCCGTATTTTTCCATCTTCGTCCTGACGCTGGCGACGTTTATGTCCGTTCTGGACTCGTCGATCGCGAATGTCGCGCTCCCTCAGATCGCCAGTGACCTTTCGTCCACGCCAACCGAAGGGTTTTGGGTCCTTACTTCCTACATCATCGCGACAGCGGCCATAATCCCGATCAGTGGATGGCTAGCCACCTATTTCGGAAGAAAACGCTACTACATGATGTCCGTTCTCGGGTTTACGGTGACGTCGGTGCTTTGCGGCCTGGCAACCAATCTCGAAACTCTGATTTTTTTCCGAATCCTTCAGGGCCTGTGCGCGGGAGGCATAGCGCCGAGCGAGCAGGCGATCATTGCCGACATCATTCCGCAGGAGCGCTTGGGACGCGCATTCGCCATTTACGGAGCCGGTATTTCCGTCGCCCCGGTGCTGGGACCGACTGTCGGCGGATTTATTACCGACACCCTTAGCTGGCACTGGTTATTTTTTATCAACCTGCCGATCGGCATTGTGTCGCTTATTTTGACCGCCGTATTCGTAAAAGAGTCGAAAACTGCAGAG
>CADEEU010000225.1 GCA_902826385.1 uncultured Acidobacteriota bacterium
CTTTTCTACAGTCTCGCCGGAAAATCGGCTGATGCGGTCGAGGCGGGAAAAGCGGCGACGCTGTTTCTGCCGGAGAGACCGGATGGGCATAAACATTTGTGCCGGGCGTACACGGGCGTGAATAAGCCCGCGCTTGCGATCGGTTCATGCAATTCTGCGTTGAGGCTTGCTCCAAATGACGGCGAAGCTTTGTTCTACCTCGGCCGGGCCTATGATAATGCCAAAAATCAGAAAGAAGCCGATAAAGCCTATGCAAGCGCGGTCGATAGTTTGACGGCCCTTACAAAGGCGCATCCTGAGTCGGCCGACGGATTTTACCTTCTGGGCAATGCGTATTTTGAGGTTAAGGATAACGCAAGATCGATTCAGGCTTACCAGCGCAGCATCGAACTCAATCCTCGTTACGCAAGGGCAAGGCTCAATCTGGGAATCATTTATGTGAATCAAAGGAACAAGCCCGCGGCAATGGAGCAATACAACGCACTTCTTCGAATGAATGAAAGATACGCGGCAGACCTTAAAACCGACATCGACCGGCTTCCGGCCAATTAAGGCTGGTTATCCGGGAATCAGAAAGTCGAGAGAGTTTCCAAGCAGGAAACGGCTGAGGTCAGGCCGGTCGTGAGAACGGTCGTAACCGACCAGTTCTACATAAGCATTTCCACCGACAGGCTCGCCTCCAAGCGAGCCTTTTACGTTACACGCACCTTCCCAATAGACGATCATCGTCGTTCCTCGCGTGTCCAACTCCTGGTCGTCGATGACCGGATCGATCTCAAGCTCCAGGCCTAGCATTGGCACCTTCAGTTTCCAGCCGCTCGGATACTCGCCTTCCGACCGCGGACTCTTCCATTTTGACAAGGCTTCGATCTGAAATTGTTCCGATTTGAGCTTTGTTATCTCGCCCGCTGCACTATTAAAGCACCCTGTCGAAAAGCTGGTTGGCTCGCCTTCGGCGTTCCTGAGCTGATAGACCATAAGCTCGCTGTTGTTGTCGAGATGAATCGAAAACCAATCCCAGCCCTTTTGGTTGTTCGTCGGTACCCAAGTTCCAAATTCGCGGTCCATCCAGGCTTCGCCGTTAAAATGTTCGACCGCTCCATCGATAGTCAGATCGCCCTCAAGGGCCATGCGAGTGTATGAAAAATATCGCGAAGCTTCACCTGCGTCTTTATAAGAGACGCCGTTCTCGCCATTCAACACAACTTGCTTGGTTGGGGTCAACGAAGCTTCGAAAACGATCTGCGAATTGATAGAAGCGCGAAGTACATGGCTTCCGCCCGCCTCACGGGCCGTCCAGTCTCCGACCGTAAGGTGAAAGTGCTCTTCGCTGGCTGAGGCCGGTATGTCGAACTGACGGTTCGCACTTTTCCGGTGAGCATATCGGAACTTCTTTTCGGTTTTGTCGGTTATCGCGAAGTGTGCGAAATAGAATGGGTTCCCGATCAGCCGCAGCGGCACTACGGAAAATTTGTCCAGATCGGTCCGCCTTTTGAAAAAAACAAGCTCGAACCCGAATTCGCGGCCGCCCGCCGTCTTTCCGTGGCCGGTGTAGTACCACCATTCCGTCTGGGCGTTGGGGTGAGCAGCAAGATCGCGGGGCAGGGAAACCGGATCGAACTCAGTACCGTCACGCAGGTCGCCGGCCTTGCCCGCGAACGTATCGGTTATCGTCTCAAAAAAGCCGGAGGCAGCCTGTTCCGCGTTTCGTAAAAAAGATGAATAGCTTCCTTTGTCGTCCATCACAATAAAAATCGAATTAGAATGAATTGTCCAAACTCATTCTATTCGATCAGTACCGTCAGGACGGATTCAGGATAAAGGGAAATTCTTAGATCAACGAAGATTTGTGTTTACGCTAACGCTCTGGATCTTTAACACTACTCTTAACGGCTCGACACGATGATCATAACTAGCGGGCACGAAAGCCGGGACCGATGGGTCGGAACCTAGAGCGCGCCGCAGCTCGCCCACCGCACGCTCGTCGGAAGACGGTTCGACGACCTCGGCTATCGTCGCCGATCCGTTGCTGTAAACTTCGGCTATAACGGTAAGCTCTTCGTCTTCATTAGATTCGTTCAAGAGATTCTTGGTCAGCGCGACCAAAGACCCTTGGGGATTGATGCTCGGAGATTCATGGGACCAGGCAGAACGCGAGCTGGCGTATTCCAGCGGGTTAAGGTCCGTTTCAACCGGGAGCGAAGGCGGCAGATCGAGCGGATAAACGATCCGCGTGTTGGACGCGGACGATCCCTGACCGGGGCCGGGGCCGGCGATCGGCTGAATTTCAGCACTGACGATTATCCATAGGATCGAGAACCCGAGCACAAGCGTGCTTAACGAACCTACCGCAAAGGGCATCAGCCAAACATCTACCCAGCGGCGGCGATCGCCTACGTTTTGGAACATCTCGCGGCCTGTTACAACTTCTAGTTGCGACGATACCCGCTGTCTTAAAGCTTGAGTTGCGGCCAACGAGAACTGCGGCTTGGCGACACTGCGCAGCCCGTTACGGATCTCCTGAAAATCGGCAAGCTTCTGCCTGCAGACCGGGCACGAATCGATGTGCTTTTCGGCCAGCGACAATTCCTCTTCGCTCAGAACATTGTCCGAGTAAAGAGGCAAAATAAATTGTAAATCTCTGCATTTCATTGGTTTTAGCGGAATTAAGTTCATAAACCCAATCCCTTCCTCTACCTCTGATCCGGTTGAATGACTCGCTGACCCCGGTGTTCCCTGGTCACAGGGAACAACGTTTTATCTGCCGAAAGTAAAGCCTGACGGAATGGCAATCTGAGTTAGATTTGTTGCTGATCTAATTTCAATAAAGCAGCCATACCGCAAACCAGACTTCCCGCAAATACCGTTCTCTTCGACCTCGTTTGGCACCGATTCGCTTTGTCTTCAAAGATAAAACCGGGGCGAGCCAGTCATTCAACCAATTTTCAAAAATCTTTAAGCTTTCGCCGAAGTTCTTCGCGGCCGCGGGCGATTCGCGATTTTACCGTTCCGATATTGACGCCGAGCGTCGCCGCTATCTCCTCATAACTCATGCCTTCGAGATCGCAAAGCACCACCGATTCGCGAAATATGTCCGGCAGCCCGTGAAGAGCGTTCATCAAGGCCCGTTCGCGTTCGTTTGAAATCGCCGAATCCTCAGGGCTCCGACCTTTATCCGACAGCGTTTCGTGAACCTTCATCTCACTGCCGCCTATTTCGGCGTCAAGAGATACGGTCACATCGCGTTTCCGACGCTTCCACCAGCGGAACCGGTTTCGCGAATGATTGATCGCTATCCGAAACAGCCACGTTCTCAGCGTCGACTGGCCGCGAAATCCCTTAATGGCAGTCAGGGCACTAAGAAACGTGTCCTGGGTAAGATCCGACGCCTCTTCCTGATTGCCAGTTACCCGGCACAGCGTAGCGTAAACATCAGCGGAATATAGAGTTACGAGGGAATCGAATGCTTCTGCGTCACCCGTCTTAAGCTTTTCAATGAACCTGGATTCCGCATTCGGAAAAACAGCATAACCTTCCGCCGCCGAAACGGCATTTGTTTGATCTTCTTCGTCATAGGCTATCGGCCTGCTGAAGAACATTCCTCGCTGCCTCGCTACCCCGTTCGGGAGCATCCGCAATTCCTGCCCGAAAATCACGCGGGCTATTAAATTAGACACCGGAACCGCGGAATTGTTCCCGAAATTTTTTGCCCATCTAAATCCCTTGTTTTCACGCTGCGAAATGACACCTAACCGCCCGTTTTCAAAGGAACTATTTGCTCTTACCGCACTTTTGAGTTAATTTAATACTTTTGGAAAAAGTCCGGTATCATAATTATACAACGATTGAGCAATCCAATTTTGCAGTTTTAGATAATGGCTAGAAAAAAGAGAAGCATAGTTACGACCGTAGCTCCTACGGCTGACGCCAAAAGTACGGCGCGCTATCAGGACGCGTTTCAGCAGAACGTTGGTAAAAAGTTCGAAGAAGTCGGTAAAAGCCTTGAAGGGCAGAAAAGGAACCTGATCTACGGTCTCCTGGCACTGGTCGTGCTCGCGGCGGTTATCGGCATCTTTTTCGTGTGGAATTCGCGAACCACGGCGTCTGCCCAGGCGGCTTTAGCAAAAGCGATCGAAACGTCCGACGCCCAGATTTCCAATAATCCCGTGCCCGCCGGTTCAACCGCGAAGCAGTTTAAAACCGCCAAAGAACGTTCACAGGCTGCGATCCCGGAGTTCCAGGCCATCGTCGATCAGTTCAGCGGACCGGTTGCCGAGAAGGCCAAGTACTTCATTGCGGTCAATCAGTTGAATCTCGACCGCGCGGTCGGTGTGCAGCAGCTTGAAGGCTTGGCAGGGTCGGGCGGCGAGGTAGGCACGATGGCAAAGTTTGCTCTTGCTCAAACCCGTGTCGATGACGGAAAGCCGGATGAGGCTATCACGCTTTACAAAGAGCTGGCAGCAATGTCGGACCCCGTGATCTCTAAAGATTCGATCAACCTCGAGCTTGCAAGGCTTTACGAAAAGCAGGGACGTAAACAGGAAGCTGTCGATCTGCTATTCGGAATTGTAAAGACCGCAAGCGAGACGAAAGACCTTGAAGGAAAACCAATCACACTCGGAGCTTCCGCTCAGGCGGCAAAGGACAAGCTTAAAGCGCTCGATCCTGAAAAAGCGAAGGAAATACCAGAGCCGGCCCCGGTCGTTCCCGATCTAAATCAAATCAGCATGCCCTAAAAGAGGTTTCTACGGTTATCGCTGACGACAGAAAAAAGCAAAAATCGACGACGAAAGTTTCGGTAAGAGTCCCGGCTAACAGCTATATTGCGGCTGTTTTTGTCGGGTCTTTTTTTTCGGCACTTTCGTTTTATCTTCAGATCGAATGGCTTGCTTACGCGTTATTTCTTTTAAGCTGGATCGTCGTGCCGTCGCTTGCCTTGACCGACCGAGTCGTATTTAACGGAAAGCGAATCTATCGCTCGGGCCTGCTTCCGAAATCATGGGCCTACTTCACGGGTTTGCGATTCTGGCTGAAAGTTAAAGACATCGAGCAAGTCGAAACGCGGATTCTGCCGACGCTTAAACGCGGTGGCAGGACGTACTTTAAGTATGACACGGTGATTCGGGGCAAAGGCATCGAATTCGCACTTACGTCCGGCGGCCGCGAATATCGCAACTTTGTTAAATCCATACTTTCGCTGGTGTCCGAAGAAGTGCTTGACGCCGGATCGATAGAGGTTCGCGACTATGCCGGAGAACCCAAACAGGCCCGTCGCACAGCAGAACAGTCGAACATACCACCGGCCGACGTGCTTGAGCATGCGTTCAAGAGGGCAGCCGGCAAAACACGTCTGAATTCTGGATCGCACCGCGAGGCCGAGGCTTTGGAATCGCATGAGAAAGCCGGCAATCTACGGCTGTTGGGCAATCAGCTTCGGCTTTCGGGATCGCTGCTTCAGGCGATGGAATCGTTTCGACGGGCCGCGAGCCTTCGCCCCGATGATGCATGGCTGTTGTTTGATTTTGCACGCTGTATCCAGTCTTTTGCGGGTTCCGAGAACGACGAGCGGCTAGAAAGAAAAGCCGCCGCGATGCTGCGTTTGGCCGAGCGTCGGGCCGGTAACGACGGACGTTTGCTGGCAAGACTCGGTGAGAGTTATTTTCAGATCGGCGAATGGCGTCGTGCGGGAATCGCGTTTCGAAAGGCAATAGACGCGGTCGGCGAGCAGTTCCGGTCAATACGCGGCATGGCCGAAATCGCGCTCCGCGACGGCAAACTTGCGCACGTAGTACACAATTTCAGCGCCGCCAGCCGATTGGCCGAATCTCCCGCGGCCCGCCGCTGGAGTGAGGGTGAGGCCGATTATTTCTCGCGCCTTAATAACGACGACGAATACATGGAGATGGAGCTCGGCCGCGTCAATCTGCTCGACGCCCTCGACCGCTGGCGCCGGATCACACTCCGACTTTGTCTGATCGGATTTCCTGTTATCGGGATCGGCCTTTATTTTAACGACTCGGTGATCGCAAACTGCGGCTGGATACTCTCCGGCGGAACGTTGGTCCTCTGGACCGGTATCTTGCTCGTTTCAAAGGTTCTCTCGCCCCGCATCGCTCCGGAACTACTCAATGAAGACTAGTCAAAGCCGGGAGCGGTAGCGACAGGGGTCTTTTCCGGGCGCACTTATACCAACAAAAAAGGCCGACGGCAAGCAGACCGTCAGCCTTTTTTGTTCGATAAGG
>CADEEU010000226.1 GCA_902826385.1 uncultured Acidobacteriota bacterium
CGATCCGCATCAGCCTCGCGTCGCCTGAGAAGATCGAGCAGTGGTCGTTCGGCGAGGTCACCAAGCCGGAGACGATCAACTACCGCACCTTCAAGCCGGAGCGGGACGGGCTTTTCTGTGCCCGCATCTTCGGGCCGGTGTCTGATTGGGAGTGTCTGTGCGGAAAGTACAAGCGGATGAAGCACCGCGGCGTCATCTGCGACAAGTGCGGCGTCGAGGTGACGCAAAGCAAGGTCCGTCGCGAACGCCTCGGTCATATCGAGCTTGCTTCGCCCTGCTCGCATGTGTGGTTCTTTAAAGGATTGCCGTCGCGTATCGGACATTTGCTCGACATCACGCTGCGCGATCTTGAAAAGATCCTTTACTTTGAGACCTATATCGTCGTCGATCCGGGCGATGTTCCGGATCTTAAAGAAAAGGACCTGCTCAACGACGAGCGCTTTCGTGAGCTGAGCCGCGATTATCCCGGCCAGTTCGTCGCCAAGATGGGTGCCGAGGCGATCAAGGACCTGCTGCAAAAGATCGAGGTCCAGGAATTGGTCGATGATCTCCGCGTCCGCATGCGCGAGGAAACGTCGCAGCAGAAAAAGCTCAAGTTTTCGAAACGTCTGAAAGTTTCGAACTCGTTCCTGCGGTCGGGCAATAACCCGGACTGGATGATCCTGGACGTGATCCCGGTCATCCCGCCGGAGCTCAGGCCCCTTGTGCCTTTGGATGGGGGCCGGTTTGCGACTTCGGATTTGAACGATCTTTATCGCCGCGTCATCAACCGCAACAATCGCTTGAAAAAGCTGATCGAGCTGCGTGCACCTGAAGTTATTGTGCGCAACGAGAAGCGCATGCTTCAGGAAGCTGTTGACGCTCTCTTCGATAACGGCCGCCGCGGCCGCGTGCTGCGCGGTGCGAATAATCGCCCGCTCAAATCGCTGTCCGGAACCTTGAAGGGCAAACAGGGCCGTTTTCGTCAGAACCTGCTCGGCAAACGCGTCGATTATTCGGGCCGTTCGGTTATCGTGGTCGGGCCGGAGCTGAAACTTCACCAGTGCGGTTTGCCAAAGAAAATGGCACTCGAGCTGTTCAAGCCGTTCATTTACAACAAGCTTGAAAAGGACGCTCACGCCGCCACGATCAAGCAGGCCCGCGAAATGGTGGAACGCCAGGAGCCGATCGTTTGGGACATTCTTGAAGAAGTGATTCGCGAGCATCCGGTCCTTCTCAACCGTGCACCGACGCTTCACCGTCTCGGCATTCAAGCCTTCGAGCCCGTGTTGGTCGAAGGCAAAGCGATCAAGATCCACCCGCTCGTCTGCACTGCGTTCAACGCCGATTTCGACGGCGACCAAATGGCCGTGCACATTCCGCTGTCGGCCGAGGCACAGATCGAAGCAAGCGTGCTGATGCTGGCGTCGAACAACTTGCTTTCACCGGCGAGCGGTCAGCCGATCACGGTTCCGTCGCAGGACATCGTTCTCGGCTGCTATTACCTGACGCTCGGCCGTGACGAAATGCCCGGCCATAACAAGGCATTCAACTCGATCGATGAAGTGCTGCTGGCACTCGATGCCGAGTTGGTTGAAACACAAACGAAGATACGTCTTCGCTGGCGCGGCGATCTGCTTGATCTGACGGTCGAGACGCACAATCAGGACGTGCTGCGTGCACCGGTCCGCGAGAATGTGGACCGCGTGATCGAAACCACTGTCGGCCGGGCGATCCTTAACGAACGCCTGACGCGCGACGGTTTGCCGTACGTCAATGGTACGCTCAAAAAGAAAGGTCTGCAGTCGCTGGTCAGCTTCTGTCACCTGAAGCTTGGGCATGAACCGACGGTCGCTCTGCTCGACGACCTGAAAGCGATGGGCTTCCTTTATGCGACCAAGTCGGGCATGTCGATCGGCATTGACGACATGGTCACGCCGTCGAGTAAGAAGGGCATCATCGAAGACGCCCGTAAGGAAGTGGACAAGCTGCAGAAGCAGTACGAAGAAGCGACCATGACCAACATGGAACGCGAAAACAAGGTGACGGCCATTTGGTCGGAAGTTACCGACCGCGTTGCCAAGGAAATGTTCAAGGCCATGCATACGCGTGAGGCAGAGCGTAAGGAACTGAACCCGATTCTCGTGATGGCCGATTCCGGTGCCCGAGGTTCCGAGGCGCAGATCCGCCAGCTTGCCGGCATGCGCGGCCTGATGGCAAAGCCGTCGGGCGAGATCATCGAAACGCCGATCGTCGCCAATTTCCGCGAAGGGTTGAACGTGCTGCAGTACTTTATCTCGACGCACGGTGCCCGAAAAGGTCTGGCCGACACGGCATTGAAGACGGCCGACTCCGGCTACCTGACTCGCCGTCTTGTCGACGTTGCTCAGGACGTAATCGTGTCCGAACAGGATTGCGGAACGCTCAAAGGCGTTTGGGCCGAGGCGATCATCCGCAACGGTGAAGAAGTCGAATCTTTGCGTGACCGCATCGTCGGCTGTACTTCACTGGACGACATCATCGATCCGGTTGAAGGAACGACCGTCGTCACCGCGAACACCGAGATCGATGAAGATCTCGCCGCACAGGTACAGCTTTCCGGCCTGCAAAAGGTCCGCATTCGCTCGGCCCTGTCCTGCGAAAGCCGCCGCGGGATCTGCGTAAAATGCTACGGCCGCAACCTTGCGACCGGTAAGACGGTCGAGATCGGCGAGGCCGTCGGCGTTGTCGCGGCACAGTCGATCGGCGAACCCGGAACGCAGTTGACGATGAGAACTTTCCACGTCGGCGGTACGGCGCGGCTTGAACAGGAAACCAAGCACGTTGCCGGCATCGACGGAACGGTCAAGTATCTCGACGACCTGAAGGTGATCAAAAACCGTAAGAAGGAACTGATCTCGCTCAAGCGTCAGTCGGAGATCGCCCTGATGGACGACCGCGGGCGCGAGGTTGCTCGTTACCAGGTGGTTTATGGTGCCCAGCTGCACGTCAAGGATGGGCAGAAAGTGAAAGAGGACGACATTCTGGTCACGTGGGACCCGTTCACGTTCGCGATTTTGACCGAGGTCGAGGGAACGGTTAAATACCAGGACCTCAAAGAAGGCAAGACGGTCGAGGAAGAGATCGACAAGGTCACGGGGCAGAAACGGCTTGTGGTCAAGGACTCGGATGAAAAGAACCAGCCGCGTCTCGAGATCAAGGGCGGGACCAAAACGCTGAAGACCTATCAGATGCCGATCCGTGCAAACCTTCTGGTTGAAGACGGACAGGAAATCAAACCGGGTGACGTGATAGCAAAGATCCCGCGTGAAACGACCAAGACGAAAGACATCGTCGGCGGTCTGCCGCGTGTCGTCGAGCTGTTCGAAGCACGGCGTCCGGGCGAAACAGCAATGATGTCCGAGATCGACGGTATAGTTAAATTCGGCCCGATCGCCAAAGGTAAACGCAAGATCATCATCACCGGTGACGACGGTGCCGAGCGTGAATACGACATTCCGCGCGGTACGCACATCAACGTGCAGGAAGAAGACCGCGTCCGTGCCGGCGAACCGTTGATGGACGGCCCGCTGAACCCGCACGATATCCTGCGTGTTCTTGGAACTAGCGCTTTGCAGAACTACATCGTGAACGAAATTCAGGAAGTGTATCGTCTCCAGGGCGTGAACATCAACGACAAGCACATCGAGGTGATCGTTCGTCAGATGCTTCGCTGGGTGAAGATCAAAGAGGTCGGCGATACCGACTTTTTGATGGAAGAACAGGTCGACCGGTTCCGTTATGAGGACGAGAATGCTCGTGTTCGCGAAGAAGGCGGCAAAACGGCCGTCGGCGAACCGCTGCTGCTTGGCATCACGAAGGCGTCGCTTTCGACCGACTCGTTCATCTCCGCGGCCAGCTTCCAGGAAACGACCCGCGTCTTGACCGAAGCGGCCATTTCGGGACGCGTCGATTATCTTCGCGGCCTGAAAGAGAACGTCATCATGGGACGCCTCATCCCCGCCGGTACGGGTATGAAGTACTACCGCAACGTCAAGGTCGATTACGATCCGACCGAGAACCAAAAGGTGGACGATGAATTCGACGAACTAGCCGACATCCGCGGCGGTCTCGAAATCCCGGTCCTCGCCGGTGTTCCGGGAGTCGAAGCCGACGCCGACTTCGACGAAGAGGTCAGCGACGACCTCACGCTCGAAACCGAAGAAGAATTCGACATCGACGAAGCAATGAAAATCGACCTAGACGATGACGATGATATTTAGTAGGAACTGAAGCTATTTGATTGAAAAGGCCGAGGGTGACAAACTCTCGGCCTTTTTATTACCACCAACATTTGCCGCCGAAGCTGTCCTAAATGAAACGAGCGGGTCAAAATCGGGGTGTGGCACTGGTTGTAAGTTAGCGTTGCAGTAGGACAGCTTGCAAAAAATGTTGCTTTTAGAGAGTGTTTATGCCAAGCTTAAAGACACCTTCAAACTAAATTTCGACGTAAAGGAGAAACTTCCATGAAATACCTGTCCGGTCGTCGCATCATCATCGTATCGCTTTTGGCGGCTTCTTTATTTATCCTCTTGGGCCTTGTCCTTTCTACAACATTTAAAAGCACGGCCCAGGAGCCGGTTAGTCAGGAGAAAAGAAAATCTTTGCGCGAGATTGCTCAGGACCGAGACGTGGAACTCGTCGCTGAGCGGCATAGCGAGATTGAATATAGCCTTGAAACTCTAGTTAATTCTGAGGCAATTATTCAGGGTAAGATAATCGGCATCGAAACAACCCTTGAAACTGATTCACTTTACACGACTTACACTATCGAAACTCAAAGGGCGATAAAACCTTTTGTTTCAGGATTGCCGCTTGAGGCGTATCAAATTTTAAATAAGCCCGCGCCGGCCCCCATAAAGAGCACATTTAAGATCTCGCGGGTTGGGGGGGCGTTACTCGTAGACGGCCATCGCATTAGCGAAAGGGTTGCGGGTCTCGACGAATTGAAAAGAGGCGATAGTTACATTTTTTTCATTTCATGGAGTGGTGACTATCAAACTTACATGTTGGCTGGTGGAATTTCGGGGGTTCTTCGGGTTAATAGGGATGGCACGCTTGTGTCTCTCGCAACAGATAAAGACGTTAGAGAGGTAAATGACAGTATTTTGGAGAAAAATAGGTCGGTCGAAAATTTCGTAGAGCTTCAAAAAAAAAAGAAAAAGTTAGAATTGAAACCCTAAATTCATATTCTTGCGTTTTACGTTCTTCCCTGCGTCCCGATGACCCAGGAGATCCGCCTGATCCGACACCCACTCCAGCCTCTTCCTGCGACGCCTATAATCAGTGCTCCTCTTTACAGGGAACAAGCATCACCGCAATTAGGTCACCGTTCACCTTTTCTATAGATGAAGCGAGCCTTGCCGCCCTTCCAAACGACTCAGTACGTCAAGATTTCAGAACCAGAATTTTAGCTGCCGCGACTAACTGGAGCCAACAGGCAGGAGTTAGTATTACTCAGGCACCAGCGGGGCAGGCCGGAAATGTTACGGTTCGGGTCGGTAGCACTACTCAGATAAGAAATGATGATGGAGAAGTGACGATTGACCCAAATGATCCAACCAGACGAATAGTTACTTTTTCGGACGAGTGGGATGCATGGGCGCCGGAAGGGAAAGACCGAATCGCGTCCCACGAAGTGGGCCATTTATTGGGTTTGAAAGACTTACCTCCGGATGGTTGCCCGGGAGTAGAATCAATAATGCGTCAGACGGGCAGTTCGACTCTCGTCGGGGCGGCTGATCTTCAATTGAGGAACGGTTATGGTTGCTCACAGCCAGACCCGAATTCACCACTTTGCGCTCCAGGCTACAGGCTTCCACAGCCACCTCGTCCTAACAATTGCGATGTAGCGGCCGTGCGGCTTCGCAATCCGACACCGACTCCAACGCCGACCCCAACGCCGGCGGTCACCCCGACCCCACCGCCTTCGGGAAGCTGTTTCACCGAATGCGGCAGCCGTTGCGGGCAAAATAATCCCGTGACGTCATATTCGGGAACTTATCCCGCTTGTGCTTGCAGTTGCGGCTGTCCTTCTGGCAGCCGCCCAGGCTGTCCCGGACCTGTTTGCGCTTTCGTCGACGGTGCATACCGCTGGACCTGTAACTCTCCTATCGTTGTGGATATCGCGGGAAACGGTTTCAATTTGACGAACGCTGAAACAGGTGTGGCATGCGGTTTAAACGGAAGAG
>CADEEU010000227.1 GCA_902826385.1 uncultured Acidobacteriota bacterium
GCCGGAATCACCGTAGTTTCGTCCGGAACCGAAAGTGCCGGAGCATTCGATCAAAAACTGAATACACAGCCATTCTTTCTCGCGGGTAGCTGGGAGAGCGTCAACGCAAACGGCGTTAGCGTCATGATTCCCAAAGGCGCCGGGGCGGAGGAGCAGAAACGCGCAGCCGAGTTGGCTGCTGTCGCCGCCGAGGCAAAAACTTTTGCGGCCGGGCTGCTGGGCACCGCTCCGGACACGCCGCTTCGCATTGTAGCGGTAAAGCGCAGCGGCGGATTCTCTGCCGCCGGAACGATATTGGTCGATGATGGAGTACTGCGTCGAAGCAAGATCGATTCGATCACCGCAATGAACATTGCCGAAGCGGTTGCAAAGACATGGATCGGTGGTTCCGTTTCGGTGTCGGGCGACGGCTTTGGCGTGATTCGCGAGGGGCTGTCGAAATACATTGCGACCCAGTTCATTGAAAGCAAATACGGCAAAGACATTGCCGATGTTGAACGGCTCCGTCAACGCACGGCCTATGCTTCCGTCGTTCGGCGCGATTCGCCACTGACGACCGTGTCGCCGCTCGACGATTACTATTATCCGGCAGTCGCGAACAAAGGCGCCATGATCTGGCGGTTAATGGCAAAGAAAATCGGCCAGGCCGAAATGTTTAGCGCTGTACGAACTCAGATGCAGGACGGTTCTTACACGCTGGCTGAATTCCGGGCCGCGAACGGCACGAGTAAGGAAATCGTGGACAGTCTGCTCGACCAGGTAACTGAAACCGATCTTATGGCCGGATTACCGAGCCAGGCTGGAGCGGACTGGAAAGTTGCCCTGCGCAACACAGGACCGGTCGATGTGACCGTTAATGTTTCGGCCCTTATGGCAAATGGCGAACGGATGTCGGCACCGGCGACGATACGTGCTCGCAGTTTTGGCGAGGTAGTTTTCAAATCTCCCCAAAAGATAGTGCGCGTCGAGGTCGATCCAGAAAAGTTTTACCCGCAGACCGATTATTCGGACGACGTAGCTCCGCGTGAAACCACGGACAGCGATCTGCTGCTTGCCGTCAAGCGTTCGTTCGACAGACAGGAATTTGCCGCGGCGGAGAAAACGGCCCGAACCGTGCTGCGTGATTTTCCGCGTTTGGATGACGTTCGAGTTTTGCTGGCCCGTTCGCTGTTGGGTCAGAACAAAAATGCTGATGCCGAGCGCGAATTTCGTGCGGTACTTGATGAAAAACTTCCGACTTCGCGAAGTCTTGCGTGGGCAAACGTCGGATTGGCAGAGACGGCTTCGCGTTCCGGACAGAATGCACAGGCGGCCAAGTTTGCGGAAGAAGCGATCAAGGCCGACGGCGAATACGGCGCGAGTCTGGCCGCACGTGCCATCAGAAACAAATTGAACGCTGCCGGTGCGGTCGATGAGTCGGTCAGGGCTTTCTTTGGACAATTCGACAAAGCCGCCATCTCAAACCGCAAAGCCGAACTCGATGCGATGGCCGTCGTGGGCGATGTTTCAAAGTTCACGTCCGGCATCTCGGGCCAGGCCGTCGAATGGAAGACCAACGTCCTGCACGTCGATAAAATGGACGCAAACAACGTCTGGGTCGAAGCAAACCTGGCGATCAAATTGCTCAACAAAGAACCCGAAAGCGGCACCGCGGTTTTTCGATTGACGAAAGTCGGCTCGGGTTGGAAGTTAAGCGGCGTCGACATTTTCGAGGTGCGCTAGCCCGGCCTCATTTCCTAACAAGATTTCGGATTGAACTGTGATCTGATTGATAGTAGTTTTATTATATGTTGGCGCTCGAAGGAATATACGACGGCAAGCGTTTTGTGGTTAAGGAGAAAATCCCATTCTCGAAGAGCTACAAGGTAATAATCACTTTTGTAGAAGAGATCGATCAGGTCGATGAAGTCCGAGAATTTAGCTCTCAAACAACCGCTCTGGACTTTTGGGCTGACGAGAAAGAAGATCTTTATCAGGATTACGTTCAATAGATGAAAACTGGCGACGTTATTCTCGTTCCCTTTCCGTTTGCCGAGCTGACAAACAAAAAAGTAAGACCAGCCGTAGTCGTCTGTGAAACTAAAGATATTTATAGAGACGTGGTGGTTTGCGCCATCAGCTCGGTTATGCCTGCTTCGCTTACTGATAACGAATTCTATGTTACGCCGGACCCCTCAAACAATCTACGAGTGAAATCGGTCGTCAAGGTTGACAGAATCGTAAGCGTAAAGAGTCACGATGTGATAGCCGTTATCGGCAGCCTCGCTCCGGATTCACTGGAAACATTTTTCGAAAAATTCAGAGCATTAGTGGATTAAAATTGGACACTCGAATAAAACTCCTTCTAATGGATTGCGATGGCGTTCTTACGGACGGCCGTCTTTATTTTTCGGCTGCGGGCGAGACGATGAAAGTCTTTCACGTTCGCGACGGGCAGGGAATTGCGTTGTGGCACCAGGCTGGACTTCGGTCCGGCATAATTACCGGCCGCGACGCCGATCCGATTGTTAGGCTTCGGGCGGAAGAACTCGGAATGAGTTACGTCAGATCGCGGTCGGACGACAAGGTAAAAGACTTTAACGAGATAATCGCGGATGCCGGCGTGTCGCTGGAAGAAACGGCATTCATCGGCGATGACGTAGGCGATCTCGATGTTTTGAAACTCGTTGGTTTTTCGGCGGCACCAGTTGATGCACACCCGTCGATTATAGATGTGGTCGATTTTGTCGCGTCCGTCGGTGGCGGACACGGAGCCGTCAGAGAAGTGATCGATCTTTTGCTTTCCGCCCCCGATCAATAACGTTTCAACTTTCTAACAGCCCTAGTCTTGCATATTCGGCAAGACGATCATCGATTTCGTTCGGTAGACGTCCGATCATTTCCTCTTGTTTCTCCGGCGAAAACTCGATCCTCTTTCCAACTTCGGCAGCCAATTCCGCCCGATCGCGCGTGCCGTCGCACAGCATCAGCAAGAGCAGCATCAGATCGTCAGTGGGTCTCAGGTTCATACCTGAAAGGGCCGTAATGGTCGAGCATTTTTTTCCGATCTGCCAACGTACAAATTTGCTCGACACCGGCCTATCGCCAGCGACCGCCGGGAAGTTCAGCCTGGAACGGTTAAGATAAACAAACCCGCGTTTGAAGAATTCAAAGAGCTCGGTTTTCGCCTCGGTGACATCTTCGTCCGTAGTTTCGCCCGCCAGCGAGGAAGCTTCGCATACTAGTTCCTCAAACGAAACTGAACGCGACCAAATGCCCTGCATATGAGTAAGTGCAGCTTTCGTCAGTGGGTTTTTAGTTTCGATGCTGCCGCCTTCGGCCCCATTGAATCTTTCCATCGTACTGGACTTCAAGTCCGGTTCTTTGGATTCGGCTTCCACCTGCGAAGACAAATAAAATCTCTCCAGCAGTTCGGGCTTCAGATCGCGGTCGAGCTTTATCGTATCGCGACAGACCAGAGAGCTTCGAAATGGCGTGCCTTTTATAAAATCTATGCACTGCTCTTTTCTAACGACATCGCTGCCTAATTTGTCCAGCATGGCTGTGACGTCCGCGTTCAGATTAGATTCGGACCAAAACGCATTGACCTCTGACAAAAACTGCAAACCATGCGGTTTGATTAAATCGACAAATTCGTGGAAATAGAAAGGCTGGTTCATCGACGAGAAATCGTCGTGGAAAATATTCTCAAAAGTTCGTTGCGAAAATCCTGCAAGTTCGTTGTTTATAACCGCATGGTGAGCGGTGTCCTTGGCGGCGGCGGTGTTAATGAAGTTTAGAAACTGCACTCCCGTGTTTACCTTCCTCATCGGATCTTCAAGATCTGATGAGGCGAATTTCATCATGTCCCAAATCATTTCACGCGATTTGCAGCCGGGATAAGTGTTGTAGCTGATGTAACCGACGCCCTGCGGCGCGAGACATTCGGAATAGATCTCAAGTACCTTTGCGCGCACAAAATCCGGCACCCACGAAAAAAGTCCGTGAGCGATAATGTAGTCGAACTCACCAAAGCGCTCCCGCGTAAAATTCATCACGTCCTCGCAATAAAACTCGAGGTTCTTGAGCCCGAGCTCACCAGTTACAGCGTTCGCGAGGTCGATGTGAATTTTTGAAAGGTCGATCCCTACGAAATGACTGTCGGGAAGAATGTAGGCAAACGACAGAAGGTTCGTTCCATCACCGCACCCTAGTTCAAGCACCCGGCATTTTTCCGGGGCCGCCGGCCGCATTCCATAGATCGCAGCCAGCGTAGCCAGCCGGTCGGGCCTCGTCTGCGGAAACGTAAAGCTCGAATAGGGAACTTCGTCATAGCTGAATTTGGTACCAGTCACGGCAAGCCTCCGGTCATTCTGCGATTCTTTATCTTAGACGAACGCCGACATTATATATTGCTTTCGCAGCATATATTTAGTCTGGAAACCTCAACAGAAGTTATGGCATAATCTCGGTACTCAAACTAAATCGCCAGCGGGCGTAACTCAATGGTAGAGTGTCAGCTTCCCAAGCTGAAAGTTGACCCTCGTCGCCCGCTCCAAATTTTTTTAAGGGATAGACTGTCAAACTGCGACATCTCTATCCCTTTTGATTTTGCGGCTTATTCGGCCCGGACACGTGCAATTATGTAGTGCGGCTCACTGTCGAACATTACTTCAGTGTGTATCTCGAACTTTCCCGAAGTGTCCTGACAAACCTCAATGCCGGAGCCGAAGGGAAATGTTGAGCTGGACGCACTCTGAACACCGTTTCGCGGCTTGAAGTCGGAAATCTTGACCGCGCGAATCGCCGACACCTCTTCAATGCTCACTTCCTGCGCGCGGGCCTCCTTGACGCTTCCGACAACAATTAGCACACCTGCCGCAGCAGCGGCCGCCTTGACCACCGGAGACGCCGCCGCCGCTTTATAAGCAGCCAGCGATATTACGGTCGCTCCACCCGAAGCGGCACCGCCCGCGCTTGCGGCTCCGCCTGCTGCCGCCCCGGCTGCCGGGGCCAAGAGTACGGAGGCTCCAACAACAACGTACATGGCCGCCGTCAAGCCGACGAGCGTCCAGCCAATGATCCGAAACTGCCCGATCGGATGTCGTGAGTCGAGAAACGGAGGCAGCTTTACGCGCATCTTGTCGATCATCTGATCGGACTTAATTTTCTGCCAGTCCAGATAAAACCGCTTTGGGACGATAATCACGTACTCCGGATTGTCAGGATCGAATTCGGAGACCTTTTCTCCCATCTCTTTTTTCAGCCGAGGGAAGAGCTCTTCGAACTGGGGCTCGTGATCGACGAGGACCTGTCGCTGTACCTTTCGCATCCTTCTTTTACGCTGTTCTTCCGCATTCAATCTGCGAACGTCATAAAGAATTACGGCAGGGAAGCGGCTGTGGTTAGTCGCTTGTGTGCAAACTATAGTCCGAAGCGGGTCGGTAGGAAACGGAAGAGCATGCGGCGGATACCAGGTTGCATATTCCGCTCGCCACGGCGGTTCGGATGAGAACGCATGTAACCGCCTGATCTCATCGGCGACTTCGTAATAGCTCTCTACTTGAACGAGGCCTTCCCTTGCATAGTCGACAGTTTTGATCTCGTACATCACCCGGAGCTTGAAATCGATAATGTCCGGCCGCCGTTGATTTACAAGCCCACGCAGGCCTCGCAAAAGCCTCTCGGCGAACTTCCTGTTCGGCACACCCTTAGGCGGCAGCACATCTCTGCCTGTCTCAAATTGCGAACCAAAGAACAACGCTTCCATCGGCCCCGTCTTCGGATCGTATTTATATGCCGTTTCTATCGCTTCGTTTGCCGGCATCCAAATGGTGCGGTCTCCTGCGCCGATCGGTATGCCCGGACATGCTGGACCAACGTGGCATTGAATGACTCCTGAGGAAGACTTTCCGAAAGGGAAAAACCGTGGAAGAGATTTGCCGCTGGAAACAATATCGGCCGCCAGATCGGCGCTTCTTTCAAGTAGTGAGCCGGCAAGCGGTTTCACCTTAGTCGAATCACAACTTGTTTGTTGGATGATGTGGGTAAGTTCGTGGGCGATCAGCCAAAGCCCCTTTTTTGTTTCGGGATCAAAACGGCCTTTTGCAAATACTATGTTCTTACCGACCGTATAGGCGTTCGCTGACAACGCTGCCGCGGACGCTGCGGCCCTTCGGTTTGTATGTATTCTTACCTGACCAAAATCATGACTAAA
>CADEEU010000228.1 GCA_902826385.1 uncultured Acidobacteriota bacterium
TCGACCAGCTCGCGGACGCCACGGTAAATGTCGGCGTCGGTTTGGGCGAGAACTTCTTTGGTAAAAAGCTTCTCGTGCTGCTCAACGGAGAACGAGCCGAACCATCCGTGGTGCCGAGCGATCGGGTCGTTCTTGGCCGAACGGACGAAGCGCTTCGCCTTGTAATCGAACGACATATTGCCGGTCGAAACCGGCAGCGCATTGACGACCGGTTCGATCACGCCCGAGCGGACGAATGCGGGGATGGCGTTGTACTTTGCTGCCAGCGTGTGGGCGTAGTACATCGGATAGCCCGCAAAAAGCTCGTCGCCGCCGTCGCCGCCGAGTGCGACCGTCACATGTTTTCTCACGAACTGTGCCAGCAAAAATGTCGGGATCAGCGAGCCATCGGACATCGGTTCGTCCAGCCATTTGCCGATATCCGAGATCAGATCACCGGCCGTGGTGGCGGAAAGCTTGTCTTCGTAATGCTCGGTGTTTAGGTGTTTCGCAACCTGTCTCGCATATTTTGACTCATCAAACGAATCTTCTTCGAAACCGATGGAGAATGTTTTAACACGTTCGGTTGCGTGCTGCGTGGCGAATGCAGCGACGGTGGAAGAATCTATGCCTCCCGAAAGCAGAATGCCCAACGGTACATCCGAAACCAACCGCATTCGGACGGCGTCGGAGAGTAGGTCTCTGAGTTCGTTTGCTCTTCCGCCTAGCGATTCTTCTCTGCGTCTTTGCGTCTTTGCGGGAGATCTGCCGTTCGTCTCAGAGGTCTGTGCGTCAGCTATCGCGTAATCGCTACCGCCCGAATAAGCCCTTGCTAACGCGCGGGCTTCCGCATCCTCGTGCCACGATAAATCCCAGTATTTCCGTGTCCGAACTTCGCCGTTCTCGACGACCAGCACATGTGCCGCCGGGAGTTTGTGAATGCCCTTGTAAATCGACATCGGTGCCGGTACATAGTCGAAAGAGACGTAGTGGCGCAGGGCGTTTAGGTCGAGCTCGGGTTTTACCGATGGGTGGGCAAGGATCGCTTTTGGTTCCGACGCCCAGATGAGCTTTCCGTCGAACACTCCGTAATACAGCGGCTTTTCGCCGAAGCGGTCGCGCGCGATGATGAGCTTTTTCTTACGTGAATCCCACAGCGAAAAGGCGTACATCCCATTCACGTGATCGAGAAAGTCGTCGCCGTATTTACCGTACAGGTGCGGCAAAATCTCGGTGTCGGTTTTCGTTATGAACTTGAACCCGTCCTTATCGAGTTCCGCCCGAACCTCGCGGTAGTTGTACAGTTCGCCGTTCATCATCACGACGACCGATTTGTCTTCGCTAAACACCGGCTGGTCGCCCGTCTTCAGATCGATGATCGACAATCGCCGCATCCCTAACGCGACCGTCTCGTCCACCCACAACCCCTCCGAATCCGGCCCGCGGTGCACGATACGGTCACACATCGAGTGCAGCACCGCCTCGGCGTTGTGGTGGGGTTTAGTTGTGTCAAGGTTTATCCAACCTGCAATTCCGCACATATCTATCGGCCACCACGATCATAATTGATTACATACATTACGGTACTTTCAAGGTTCGGCGTCGAAAAGCATCGGTTCGACATCCCTCGCTCCCGAATTAAATGTTGTGGTTTGTTCCGTAATATAAGGGAAAGCTGGGAAGAATCGACTTGTAACAAGTCTATATGGTCCGCATGTGTCAAGAAAGCGTTCATATGAATGGCATCTCTCATAGAGTTACCGAGTTTCTTTATTTGTTGGGCAGACACCCGACCTGTTGCGGCACAAACAGGTCTGTCGTCAAGCGCAAACACAGAATTCAGAAGTTGCCCTTCTTGTTCAACGCTTGATACCACCGGGTCCGACAATACAGCCATTATTTGCTCCGACAATTCCGTCAGATTTTCAGATGTCGCAGGTTTCGTAAAATCAATCTTAGCTATTTTTTCTGCACTTTCGGGAGGCAAGCTTTGACTCAACTGGGAGAGAAGATTTGCAGAAAACTTCAGGTAAGCCGTGGCTTGCTCGGCTTCGTTCGATTCATCGTTTATACCGATATGCTCAAGGAACGGTCTCAAGGCTTGTTTCACATCGGATTGCTGATCAGTTGAAAGTGGTTTATCCGCAATGTGAGAGAAACTTCTTGCAATAGTTTCTTGATCGAAGATTTCCTTTAGCCCTTCCGAGTATTCATGTCGTTCTTTTCCTGCCAAAAGCAATATATCCCAAGGAACCACATCTGCGTCTCGCGAGTAACCCAATCGAATCGGATAAGGTTCTACATTCCAACGGTTAAGCCGATCAACCAGATTTTGATCTTGATCGTTACGCTCTCGACCCGAGAGCAGCTCTAGAACGACATAGCTAGATTGAACATACCGAATATTTCGCTCATTCAATGCGCGAAGAACTCGGCCGGCATCCTCACTTCCCGCACTTCCAAGCCAAATGTAAAAGTTCGTATCGAAATAGACTGTTAAAGGGCGGTCCATCAAATTCATTTAGAATCCTATCTTCTCCCTCACAGCATATATCGCCTTGTCCTGCGATTCGTGATACGTCCTGACCGACAGTTCAGCAAGCAGGCCCATGAGGAAAAACTGGACGGAGATTGCCAGCATTACAATCGTTATGACCGGCAGCGGCGTGAGGATGAACGACGTGCCGTAGAATTTCAGGACGATGGCCCACACGCCTGCGATCATCGATAAGAAAAAAGCGAGCATGCCGAAAGTGCCGAATACGTAAATCGGCTTTGTTTGGTACGACGCCATGAATTTTATGGTCATCAGGTCGAAGATGACCTTTATGGTACGCGAGATGCCGTATTTCGATTTGCCCATGGTGCGGGCGTGGTGGTCGACGGGAATCTCGGTCACGCGGGCTCCTGCCCAGCTCGCATAGATCGGGATAAAGCGGTGCATTTCGCCGTAGAGCTTTACGTCCTGGATCACGTCGCGGCGGTAGGCTTTCAAGCTGCACCCGTAATCGTGCAGCGGTACGCCGCCGATCCATGAAATTACCCGGTTCGCGATCTGCGACGGGATCTTGCGTGAGACCAGCTTGTCCTGACGATTTTTTCGCCAGCCTGAGACAACATCGTAGCCTTCGTCCAGCTTGTCCAACAAGCGTTTGATATCGGCCGGATCGTTCTGCAGATCGGCGTCCATCGGGATAAGGATTTCGCCCTTCGCCGCGTCGATTCCCGCTGACATTGCCGCCGTCTGTCCGTAGTTGCTGCGAAGGCTGATGACGCGCACGCTCGCGTCTTCGGCGGCGATCTCTTTTAAGATAGACAAACTCTTGTCCGTCGAACCGTCATCCACGAAAATCACTTCGGCGGTTTTGCCAAGAGCATCCAACGCAGCTTTGATCTTCGCATGCATTGGCCGGAGATTTTCCTCTTCGTCCAGCACTGGCAGAAAGAGTGAAAGCTCCGGGCCGTCGATCTTTTGTTTTGTTTCGTTCGAATCCATCTCGCTATTTGACCGCAAGCTTAACAATTTACCTGTTCAAATCGGGAAAATACAGCGTTCACAGCCTAAAAAGCGTGTGTTTTGCTCGTCGTGATTGTCGGTTAAACCGTTATTCTGGGAAAATTCGGACTATTAATCGAATAAAATTTTTGCAGTTGCCGGCGGTTAGCCTTCCGTTGTGGTTAGGCGGGCCGTCGTTCGGCCGAGACCGCGAAAGGCATTCGGCTCTTAGGGTCAAGGGACCGGTCGTAGTTTCGACGTGGGACAGCGGCATAACGGCCAATAAAGCTGCCTGGCCTTTACTGCAAAAAGGCGGACGCGCATTAGACGCGGTCGAGGCCGGCGGGAGAGCTTCTGAAGACGAGCCGAGCTGCTGTGTCGGTCTTTCAGCCTGGCCGGACCGTGACGGGCGCGTGACGCTCGATGCGTGCATCATGGACGGCAACGGCGACTGCGGTGCCGTCTCTTTTCTGGAACGGATAAAGCATCCCGTGTCGGTCGCCCGAAAGGTCATGGAGAAAACACCACACGTACTGCTTTCGGGCAACGGTGCTCAAGCCTTTGCCGTCGCGAACGGCTTTCCGCTCGAATCCGGCCGGCTTTCGGACGAGGCCGAGAAGGAGTGGAAAAAGTGGCTTGAAGAATCAAAATACAAACCTGGGATCAACGTTGAAAATCGAAAGCCGGGCGGAGCCGTATCCCAGTTTCCGCCCTATTTTTTTGAAGATGGTCGGCCCAATCACGACACCATGGGCACGATCGCGATGGATGCGACGGGCAGGTTGGCGGGTATGGTCACAACCAGCGGCGTAGCGTTCAAGATGCACGGGCGCGTCGGGGATTCGCCGATTGTCGGTGCTGGTTTGTTTGTCGATAACGAGGTTGGCGCCGCCACTTCGTCAGGTGTGGGCGAAGAAGTGATCAGAATCTGCGGCACGCACACAGTCGTCGAACAAATGCGTGCCGGCCGAACGCCTGAACAAGCCTGTCGCGAGGCGATCCGCCGCATCGTCAAACGCGACCCGGCAAGAGCAAAGGAAATGCAGGTTGGGTTTATCGCGCTTTCAAAACTAGGCCAGATCGGAGCCTATTCGATCGTCAAGGGTTTTACTTATTCAGTTACAAATTCGCAGTTTCCGAAAGGGAAAGTTTTTGAAGCGAAGAGCTGGTTTTAGGTAAGAAAACAAGATAGACAGGATAAACAGGATTCTCGGTCCGGTTTCCTGCAAGTGTATTCGGAAAGAACAATCATCCGGGTTGCCCGTGGTGCTACTCGGCCTATCCTGCCTATCCTGTTTTATTCTTTCGCCCGAATTGACGTGGAAATGAAGGTGCTTGGAATCCTGGTAGTCACCTAAGTTTGTCAGAACGCGTGCCGCGCCTTTTTCCTCGACCACTTGAGCCGCGACTTTTTTTACGACATCGAGAAGTTCGAGAAGCAGCGAGTCGTCATCGATTGTCAGCAGTGAGCCGATGTGCGGCTTAGGGATAACCACGATATGCGTTTCCCAGAACGGGCGTGTGTGGTGATATGCAAGAACACGCTCGGTCTCAAAGACCTTTTCAACCGGCGTTTGGCCGCTTAACACGTTGTCGCAGTAAAAATCAGACATTAGATTTCCCAGCCTTCGGAGCGAACTTCCATTGACGCGGAAATCGTAACACACAATTCGGATGCGGCCGTGCGGCGTGCAGACTCTTATCTCACGATCGCAGCCACCGCATGAGCCAGCTCAATTCTGTTCAAAGCTCTGCCTGGGTTGAAGCGATTGGCTGTATCAAGCGGCAGCAAGCCGTTTTGGATCGCGACGGCGACGTATCCGCGTAGGCTTGCAGGAATTTGAGAAGCATCTGCGACAGTCCACGGCAGAACGGCCGACGAAACCTGGCTTTCCAGATTTGCCGCTTTTACCAATGCAACCGCCGCGGTCAGGCGTGACGCTGGATTGTACGGATAGAACCTGTCGCCGACGGTCACGTCGGTAAAGAGGCGTCCAACGGGATTAGACTGGACGCTTTCTACCGCACCGCGGGATCGACGATCGACCACGTCCGAATACATCCGGTTCCCGGTCATGTATTGCGGCACGAGTCCCGCGCGAAGAATCGTCTCCGCAAGCTCGAGGCGCGAAACGGAGTTGCCGGGGTTGAAGCGGGAGCCGTTCGGAAGCATCAAATTCGCACCCAGGACGTAGTGCACATCAGCCAGCGTGTCAGGCGAAAGAGATCCCAAATCAACAAGGCTTGGATACTGGATACGTGTCGTCTCGACTGCTCCGAGGACGTTCTGAGTTAGTCCTAAACCGAGCGTGTGACGAACTTCGCTTCGAAACTGTTGTGATGTTGGGTTGCGAAGGACGATCTTTTCCCTCCGCCCGGTCAGGCCCGGAAGATTGAGCATGTTCGACTCGCCGACCAATGCGTTATTGGCCCCATACAATTTCAGGCCAAAATCGTTCGTGCCAAAGGCCCAGGCGATGCTCACTGTCGCCTGCACGGTATGCAACGGTATCGCGATGTTGGTCGATGCGGCTGAGAAAGGAAGAACGTTGTGGTTAAAAATTTGCGAGGTTTGAGTTTCAAACCGGACGGCATTCTTCGACGCTATCGACCTAAACGCTCCCATTCTCCGTTCGGGAAAGGCTGCTTCGAGGACGGCGGCGTGCGTATTCAGCATTCCGGCACCG
>CADEEU010000229.1 GCA_902826385.1 uncultured Acidobacteriota bacterium
ATACGGAGTTTCTGGAACGCGAATGGTCGGCGCGGTTTTACGACCTTTCCGATGAGGACCGGTCAATGTTTGAGGAAGGCGACCTCATTGAGCTATCATCGGCAAAGGCGGCGAAAGGTTTACCAAGAAGAGCCACGGCGGCAGTACGGCAGCTTTGGGACGTAACAAACGCTCGCGAAGAAAAGGTGAGACAAGAGGAAGTAACAGACAAAATCGGAAGCCAAGTTGTTCCCACCGATCACCGTAACGATCAGTATTTCCAGCGGAGCACCGATGGGTATTCGCGCACGGTAGTGCAAAACAACAACATACGAGGTACCAATTTTCAGCCCAGATTCAAGGTCGTCCAGCGTAATGTGAGTGTTTTCTCGGCCCCGAACATGAGTGCGAATGCACTCGGCGCGGGACTGGATTTGCCTCTCAGGACAATAAAATATGGGGTCACATTGCGGCGGCTGGACGAGGTAACCGAATACCTGAATACAACGGAAAAATTGATTCGTGAGATACGAGGTCAGAACCAAACTTTGGTGCCGATGAGACCGGAGAAAGTGAAAGAGTTAATTAAGCAAGTTCAACATTACGGCCGGGTTACGACCGGTTCGAATGAAAAACTTCGCGTGCAAATGACGCTGGCTCAGCTTGAAAGGTTGTGGGAGGTAAGCAATGCCGCTTGGGGCCGACAAAGAAATTAAGAAATCTATCTGGCCGCGGTTGTGGATGGTGCTGCTCCATCTTGTCGTGTTGTCGTGCCTTGCGTCGTGTCAGGACGAGGACCAGAAGTTTGATGACAGGCTGACCGGATGCGTAAATCAGAAGGCGGTATCTGACGGAACCGTTTGTTTGGAGAATCTTCTAAAGGCCTATCCTGATCGCCTTAGTATCCATTCATTTTTAGCGGACAACTATCGTGAACTTCGCGAATTGGAAAAAGCGGAAGCGGCGATTCAGATTTTTATCAGAGCTTACCCTTACGAAGCCGAAGGGCACCTAAGGTACTGCAGAATCCTAGAGGACAAAAACGAAATTTCCAGTGCTCTGGTCGAGTGTCTGCAAGCCAGAAACATCAAACCGGATGACCGCCACATTCTGTTGGCCACAGCTTCAGTGCAGGAAAAAGCTGGGAAGATTTCACGCGCAGAGTCAACCTATAAGACTGTGCTGACCTTAAACAAGGATGACCAGTATGCTCTTCTGCTACTCGGGTTGTTCTATGAGCGACAGGGCCGGCTGGACGACGCGATCGCAACGATTGAGACCCTTCTCAAATTGAATCCGGCAGACAGTGAAAAGGTCAAACTGGGTCTGGAAAAGCTCAAAGAAAAGAAGGCCAAGGACGAACCGCCGTCCAAAAATCAGCCTGCGAAAAAACCGGACGCCTGAAGTTCTTTATCTACAGCAACACAAGCTCGCACACCAACATTTCGATCTGCATACGGGCACCGGTGGGGCCGCTGCCGCCGACCGACGTTTTGATGGCAAGGTCGGTTTGTGCGATACGGTCGATCGCCCTGACTAGCTTTGCGGTTTCCATCCGGCGGGCTGTCGCGAGGAATGCATCTTGTGCCGGGCCGAAGACTTTGGCGGTCGAAACAACGTTGTTCCGCGGTTCGCCGCGAGCCATCATTTCACTAGCGATCAACAGGCGACGATAGTTCGATGAAATTAAACCGAGCAACGCCAGCGGCTCGGCACCGTCATCAAGGATCTTTTTAAGAACACCGAGTGCTTCGGCCTTTTTGCCCGCGACGAGGTTGTCGGTCAGGCCGAAATTAGATATCTCGCGAGTGTTGGGGACAAGCGAATCTACAAGGTCGACAGTAACTCTCTTATCCGGCAAAGCGGCGGCGGAAAGTTTTCGGACCTCGTTATTAAGCCGTCGGACATCATTACCGACGAGCGAGATCAGGTGGCGAATAGTCGGCACATCAGCCTCGGACCCGAGATCGCCAAGCTGATCAGCCGCCCATTTCTGCAGAGCGTTTTCGTTGAGCCGTTCAAATTCGACCGCGACTGTTTTTTCTTTCAGCAGCTTGCCGATTTTGCGGTTGCCGCTTAGTTCGTCAACCAGAAACAGCACGACCGTGCTTTCGGATGGGTTTTGAAGGTAAGCGGCGAGAGCGTCAAAGTAATCTTCTTTCAACGTGTCCCGGTTCGACGCGGCCGCGATGCGAACGTCGGTAACGCGGATAAAACGCTTTGCCGCCATCATCGGCAACTGCTCGGCCGCGGCAAGGGCAGACCTGAGATTCTCGGCCGTGTTCAGGCTGAACTCGGTTTCGTTAAACTCGCGGAGATCACCATCGTTGAAACAAAGATCTGCAATATATTTCGCCGCCGTATCGCGCAGGAAAGTTTCCTCGCCGAAAAGCGTGTAGACGGACGCTACCTCACGGCGTTTTAGCTGCCCTCGAAGTTGTTCGCGTGTTAAAGGCATAAGAGAATTGCCGCAAAAAGGCCCGAGAGACACTGTTTCTTAGCTCCAGAGGAGCGTTCTATCTATAGAGAGGGACGTATTGAATTTCTCTAAAGCTCCAGTGTCGTATGCCGCCCCTACGGGGGCTCTATTGCAATCTTCGATAACGTTCTATAAACATTCGGCTCCTCTGGAGCCCGGCTTTACAATGCCGCAAAATAAACCGGTCCGGGTTCTTTTTGCGCCTTTTGTGCCTCTTCGCGGCAATTCCATTCTTCTACTATTTTTTCTCTTCCTTCACGCCCATTCCGTTTACGATCGTCGAAACGACCGATTCCGAAAAAGCCCGGGCTATCCGGTCGACGGCCGGGTCTTCTTCGTTAAAGAACGAACGCGGGTCGGACGAAAATTCGAACGAGTCGCGAAAGATGAAGTTTTGATTGTCGTAGAGCACCTTATTTTCCTTGAGATCGCGGATAGTCACGGCCGACACGATGGTCACTTCGTAGACGCGGGCACGGCCTTCGCGGTCGAGGAGGACGCCGGTGAAGCTGAAATCGCGGACTGTGCCTTCGACGACGGCGTCGGCATTTTCGCGTGTTCCCTGTACTTTAAGCCCGCGGCCGCGGCGAATAATCTCTCGCGAAACCGCCTCGGTAAACCGCGACGAAACGCGGTAACGCAACGCCCTCGCCTCAAACTGAAACGCCGGCACGGCGATGGATTTTATATGACTGGGCAAGCCGGAATTTGTTACCGGTTTGTAGCAGTCGGTAAAGCCCGAAACCAATGAAAAGGCAACGAAAATTAGAAATACCCTGGTAACCTTCATCGATGAACCCCATCTTCCCGCACAAAAGCCATTCAGACCTCTTTTCTGTATGAGCGGTGCCAGGACCTATTACCACAACTCGTACATTTTTGGTAATTTCGCTGCTCGCCCACAGCCTTCCAGCGAATGCCGCCCATGTCCCAATAAGATACTTCGAACTCGCATTTTGTGCACTGCATGTGCCATCGCCGCGAATCCGCTTCCATTGACTTCGCCCACGATGCGGGAAAGATCGAAACGAAGAATTTTTGTATCCAACTCATGCCTGGCAAAACTCCACTACGCGTTTGCTGCCCACTTCAACCCTTCTCCGCAGATTGAAAGAAATCCCTCAGTGCTCTCAGCCTCGTTCTCGTTTCCCAAACGAAGATTCTGTGTATTAAGGGATGGAGAACGCCTTGCATAAATCGCGGCTTGGCTGAGAAATTTACCTTGTAAATCACCTCTGAGTGGTGATCATCTATCACCGAATGCCGAATACTGGCGGCGAAAGAATCGAAAAATGGAGGTCGATTGAGCATCTCGACAGCGGCAACTTTTCCTCTTTGGAACGAAACATACCGTGTCCGAAGTGCAAAACCGCCAAGGATCGCCCTTCCGCGGCAAACTGAAATTGCTCCAAGGCCAGCCTCGGTGAATTTCGGTTCAAGATATGCTTCCTGCAACAGTGTGTCCCACTCAAGCCGCCTCTCGTAATCGTGTATCAGATCAAAAACCGTCTCTGCGGAAGCCGGGATCACTTCTTTTATTTCAGCCGTCGATCTCATTTTTACCGGCATGCTTGGCAGCACTAACGATCTTAACTACTTCGACCGTTTCCTTTACATCGTGGACTCGTAGAATCGTCGCCCCGTTCCAGTCCGCAATGGCAGCGCTGGCGAGCGAACCACTGAGGCGTTTGTCCGGCGGTGCGTCGTCCAGCAGCTTGCCGATGAACGATTTTCGCGACGTGCCGACCAAAAACGGAAATTGAGGAAAGTCTGCGATCAGTTTATCAAGTTTGGCGATCAGCTCTAAGTTTTGATCGAGCGTTTTGCCGAAGCCGATGCCGATGTCGAGGACGATCTGCTCCGCCGTGACTCCGTCCTCAACCGCTAACCAGGCAGAACGGCGAAAGTCGGCCGCCACCTCGGCCATGATGTCATCGACAGGCGGTTGTGAATGCATCGCGTCGAACTCGCCGCGCGAATGCATGAGGACAAGCCCGGTTTTATTTTCCGCCGCAACCGCCGCGATCCGTTCGTCAAACCGCAGGCCGGATATATCGTTTATGATCTCGGCTCCGGCATCGACCGCGGCGCGGGCAACCTCGGATTTAGACGTGTCGATTGAAATTGGTGTGTCGATGCGTTTTGCGATCGCTGCGACAACCGGAACTACTCGCGATATTTCATCTTCAGCCGAAACGCGGCTGCTGCCAGGACGTGTTGATTCGCCGCCGATGTCGACAATGTCGGCACCGTCCGCGATCATTTGCTCGGCTTGTTTCAAAGCCGAGTCGACGTCCGAAAATCGCCCGCCGTCCGAAAAGCTGTCCGGCGTGACGTTCAGGATCGCCATTACCAAAGGCCGTTCCAACGACAACTCCCGCCGAGATGTTCGCCAAATTCTCATCAATTCAAGCCATTCTAAATTGTAAATTTTACATTCTCAATTATCTCTCTAAAACAATTTAGAATTCGTAATTGAAAATTGATAATTAACCAATGAAAAAAGGCAAAAGTGTGAACTAACACGCTTTTGCCTTTTGAAATCCGCGATCCGTCGCGTTCAGCCTACGCCGTGGCCGGGTTGTTCGGCGTTATCGGCGGCAGGATAGGTTTCTTGAAGCGGCTCTTTGACTCCTCGACTTCGGGCGTTCCGCCCTCGTCCGTTGTGGACGGGGTCGGATCGTCGCCCTCGAGCGGCAGGCCGGCTATGACGCGACGCATCTGCGCGTTGTCGAGCGATTCGTGTTCGAGCAATGCTTCGGTGAGGCGTTCCATTGCTTCGCGGTTCGCCTCGAGAATGCCCTTTGCCTTTGCATACTGCTCCGACACGATCCGGTTGACCTCCTGGTCGATCTTGATCGCCGTGTCTTCCGAAAAATCCCGGTGCTGAGCTATTTCACGGCCAAGGAATATCTGTTCTTCCTTTTTGCCGTAAGCCAGTGGACCGAGGTCCGACATGCCGTATTGGCAAACCATCGCCCGTGCTACCTCGGTTGCTTTTTCGATATCGTTCGAAGCACCGGTCGTGACCTGGCCGATGAAAAGCTCTTCAGCGATTCGGCCACCCATCGAGTTGGCGATCATCGCAAGCAGTTCTTCCTTAGTCCGGCCGAGAATATCGGCTTCGGGCAGGAAGAACGTTACGCCCAGAGCGCGTCCACGGGGAACGATCGTTACCTTGTGAACAGGGTCGCTTTCCGGGATGTTCATGCCAACAAGGGCGTGACCGGCTTCATGGATCGCTGTCAGGCGGCGTTCCTTGTCTGTCATCACCATCGAGCGGCGTTCGGGGCCCATCATTACCTTGTCTTTCGCAAATTCAAGGTCTTTCAGCGTTACTACCTTCTTGTCATTGCGGGCCGCCACCAAAGCAGCTTCGTTCACTAAATTTGCAAGGTCGGCTCCAGTAAAGCCGGGCGTACCGCGGGCGATGATGTTTACATCGACCTTTTCGTCGAGCGGAATCTTCCGCGTGTGCACCTTCAAAATGCCTTCACGACCACGAACATCCGGATAGCTGACGACAACCTGACGGTCGAAGCGTCCGGGTCTCAACAACGCCGGATCGAGAACGTCCGGGCGGTTGGTCGAAGCCATTAGGATGACGCCGTCGTTCGACTCGAAGCCGTCCATCTCGACCAGCAGCTGGTTCAGCGTCTGCTCGCGCTCGTCG
>CADEEU010000230.1:0-4958 GCA_902826385.1 uncultured Acidobacteriota bacterium
AGCGATACAACCGCGAAACGCCTGCGGTAAAGTACAAAGGTTTTTCGATTGCCGATATATTGGACACGACGATAGAAGACGCGTTTCCGATTCTCGAAAACATCCCGGCGATCAAACAGAAATTGCAGACGCTGCTGGATGTCGGCCTGGGTTATGTGAAGATCGGACAGTCGTCAACAACCTTGAGCGGCGGCGAGGCACAACGCATTAAGCTGGCGAAAGAGCTTTCGAAACGCGCGACCGGCAAGACCATCTACATCCTAGACGAACCCACGACCGGTCTGCATTTCGCCGATGTTCACAAGCTACTGGAAGTGCTCCAACGCCTGGTCGATACCGGCAACACTGTCATCGTTATCGAGCACAATCTCGACGTCATCAAATCCGCCGATTACATAATCGACCTGGGCCCCGATGGCGGCTCCGGCGGTGGAAAAGTCGTTGCTACAGGGACGCCGGAAGATGTTGCCGCAGTGAGAAAATCCTACACTGGGCAGGCATTGAAACCCGCCTTAAAATAACCATCGCGACGATGCCATTGACGCCGATTGGTTGTCGACCCCAAGAGTTTATCGTGGCGAAAGACAAGCTTCTCGAAATCAATAAAAAGGTTCAGGAAGAACTCGATGAGTTTGACGACATGCTGGCAAAAATCGACGTAGTAAGAGGCTTGATTAGCTCAATCACCGATTTTCTCAATATCATTCCGTCGTGATTAGGATAGGTCGCCGGTCTAACTGAAAAGAACGAAAATATGTCGGTATAAGCCGATATCGCTCACCGGTTCTGACAGGCTTCGATCATTTCGCGCACGGCCTGATTAAGCCCGACAAAAACCGAGCGGCTGATTATGTTGTGGCCGATGTTAAATTCGGTGATCTCGGTGATAGCGGACAAGGCGCCGATGTTGCGATAGGTCAGGCCGTGGCCGGCGGCGACGATCATCCCGAGGCTCTTGGCGTGGATGGCGGCGGTGCGGATGCGCTCGGTCTCAGCGGCGGCTTTTTGTTCGCCTTCGCCGTGGGCGGCACGCGAGCTGAGAGTGAGCTCGGCGTACTCGGCGGTGCAAAGCTCGACCTGCTGTGCTCCGGCGCCTTTTGCGGCGTTGATTTGTTCGGTATCGGGGTCGATAAAAATACTTACAAAAATGCCGGCGTCTCGCAATTTGGTCACGGCATCTTTGACGTTCTCAAAATTATCGACGACGTTCAGCCCGCCTTCGGTCGTGACCTCGTTCGGGCTTTCCGGCACGAGCGAGACGGCGTCCGGTTTCGTTCGCAAAGCAATGCCGACCATCTCTTCGGTAGCGGCCATCTCAACGTTCAGGTATGTTGTCACGACGTCGCGAAGCAGCTCAATGTCGCGGTCCTGAATGTGCCGCCGGTCGCCGCGAAGATGAACCGTGATGCCGTTCGCCCCGGCCTGCTCACATATAACGGCAGCCGTGATGATGCTCGGCTCAATAGTCTTGCGGGCCTCGCGGATGGTCGCGACGTGATCAATGTTTACGTTCAGCTTTGCGGTCATGAGTAATGCGATTTGCACGAAATGATTATCAAATGGTCGCTCTCTACCTTGTAAACCAATCGATGTTCATTGTTAATACGCCGGGACCAGTAGCCGCGCAACTGACCCTTCAAAGGTTCGGGCTTACCAATTCCTGTAAACGGGTTTCTCGCGGTTTCAATGATCAGGCGGTGAAGGCGTTCAAAGAGGTTAGGATTTGAAGTCGCCCAATCGTTGTACTGGTCGAAGGCTTCTGCATGGAAGGTTATCGATCTCAACGAAACCGCTCCTGATCGGGAGTGATCAAATTTCGGCCGGCTTCTACATCGTCAACCGCTTTTAGCAAAGCATCACGATTTTCCGGAGTTGAGAGCAGGTACTCGGTTTCGTCCCGTTCCGCAACAACGATCTCGATCTCCTTATGCTTGAATTGCGCCTTGATGCTCTCCAGGATTCTGAGATCGAGATCGTCGGCGTTTAACTGATAAATGGTATGCATAGCAACGATATTATAGCCTCAATTTATGAGATCTCATAGAAACCTTTTGACGCATATTGCCGGACTCGCCGCACCTCGTCGAACATTCTCAGGCTATCGCGGAGGACGTTTACTTTGCTTCGTTCGTCGTTGTTCCAGCGGACCGGAATTTCTTTCAGCCGCAGGCCGTGGAGATTGGCTACGTAAAGAAATTCCACGTCGAAACCGAAACGTTCGATTTTCATAACGTCCAGCAGCGGGCGAAACTTTGCGAGGTTGAAGGCCTTAAAACCGCATTGCGTGTCCCAGAACGGCATGCCGGTCATCAGGCGGACGACCAGATTGAAAACTTTGCCGCCTTGTTCCCGTCGCCATGGTTGATGTGTCCCGATCAGGCTGCGGTCCAAGGCTCGTGAGCCGAAGGTTACATCGAACTCGCCGCGTAGGATCGGGTCGATCAGCTTGTGCATTTCTTCGATAGGCGTAGAAAGATCGGCATCGCTGAAGAGCGCTACTTCGGCGGACGCATCGAGCAAGCCGGTCTTTACTGCGAAGCCCTTGCCGCGGTTGGCCTCATATCGGATCACTTTCGTGTCGGCATCGGGGAATTCCGAGCAAGCCGCCCTCGCTACCCCGGTGGTGTGGTCGTTCGAACCATCATCGACAACGATCAGTTCCGCGTTGATATTCTGATCGTCGACATACGCCAATATCTTGCGGACAGAGCCACCAAGGCGCTCTGATTCTTCGTACGCGGGCACAACTATGGAAACATCCGGTTTCATCGACAAAGGCTAGATGTTAAATTCTTGCGAATAAAAAGTAAATCCGATTGCATCCTAAACGTCGTATTTGGAGAGATTGTTCACGAATTCTTAAGAATTGCTAATCAGGCCTATTCGGATACAGTCTGGCATTTGGAGCAACCCAAGGTGTGATATATTCGTATACAGCCTCAGAGGCGGTTTTTAGATGGAAAAGAGACTTATTATCGCTGCTGCCGCATTGGTTGTTGTTGGGGCCGTCGTCGGGGGATTGTTCGGAAAGCTCGCGAAAACGTCGGCGAATACCGAAATGACCAACGCCCGTGTGGTCTCGGATTATCGCGAGGCCCTGGATGTCATCGACAAAAGCTACATCGGCAAGGTCGATTACGAAAAGATATCTGAAAGCTCGATACAGAGCACGCTCTGGAGCCTTGATCCGCATTCGTCGTTCTTTACTCGGGATGAATTCAAAAAGCTTTACGAAGAGCAATCGTCGCAGTTTTATGGGATCGGGGTTTCGATCCTGCAGCATCGTGACGGCGTCTATGTCCAGTCGGTTGTGCCTAATACACCGGCTGATAAAGCCGGCCTTCGTTACGGCGACCGCTTTCTTGAAGTAGATGGAAAGGACGCGACCGAATGGAGTAGTGCCGAGGTCTCAAAAAACGTTCGCGGCGAACGCAACACGGCGGTAAAGGTCAAGATCGAACGGGTCGCGTCTCCGAAACCGCTGGATTTTGAAATAGTCCGCGGCGGTGTTCCGCTTCCGTCGATAAGAAATTATTTCATGCTGCCGAACGGCGTCGGTTACGTCGGCCTGGTCGGCGGTTTTCAGGAAACTACTGCGGCTGAGCTCGATGAAGCGATCGCCGCACTGCAAAAGCAGGGAATGACGAGCCTGGTCCTAGATCTTCGCGGAAATCCCGGCGGTTTGTTGCCGCAGGCGATCGAAGTCGTGAGCCGTTTTGTCCCCGGTGGTCAAACCGTGGTTTCGGTCAAAGGCCGGTCGCGTTACGCGACGACCGAGGAAATGCGTTCCACGAGCGGCAACGACCACAATTTTCCGCTGGTGGTGATGATCAACGGCGGTTCGGCTTCCGCGTCTGAGATCGTGGCCGGTGCCATACAGGACCACGCGCGCGGCGTCGTTGTCGGGACCGACAGTTTCGGCAAGGGACTTGTCCAGCGTATATTTCCGCTTCCTTATGGGACCGGGCTGACGCTGACGATGGCGAGGTACTACACGCCTTTCGGCCGTTCACTGCAGCGAGATTACTCGAACGGTTCGATCTACGATTATTATTCGCATTCCGACACAGGCGAATCCGACGGAAAACCGAAACCGGCCGGCGAGCCGGTAACGACGGCCAACGGGCGCGTTTACTACGGTGGCCGCGGAATTGAGCCGGATGTCACGGCGAAGCCGCTCGAATTTAGCACGTTAAGATTCAGGATCAATGAAGCCGCGTTTTTCTTTGTGCGGCAGCTCGTGTCTGGCAAGATCTCCGGTTTCGAAAGCTACAAGATAGAAAAGCAGGATCACCGGCAAACTTTTCCGGCGGACTCCCTGCAGGTCAACGACAAGCTCATAGAAGCGTTCAGGCAGTACACGACGGCTTCCGAAGCATCCGGACTTACAGCCGTGAATATAAACGCTATGTCGGAGTATGCTCGGACGCGTATTCGTGAAGAGCTGGCAACCGCAAACCATTCGAACGAAGCCGGGACCCAGGTTCTTCTTGAAGCCGATCCACAGGTGCTGAAAGCAATCGAAGTGATGCCGGAGGCTAAAAAACTTTCGCAGGCGATCGTTGCTAAAAATTAGGGTCGGTATCAGACCGATCCAACTCACCAGGCGGACTCATTTTTGAGTTCGTCTTTTTGATTTTTTTCACGGAATTAATAACTCAGTAGAAGGCAAGAGACGAAGCGAGAATAGAAGATAATCCTCACTCAGCTAAGGGACACTTTTTCACTTTTCGATGTTTTCATTTAAAATATGCCCAGGTCATCTATGTACAAGCAGATAGGTATTTTAACCGGCGGCGGAGATGCTCCGGGCCTTAACGCCGTGATCCGCGCCGTGGTTCGTACGGCCGTAGCCGAATACGGCATGGCAGTAATCGGCATTGAGGACAGTTTCGAAGGGATCTTAGGCGAAACTAACACCCAGAAACTGAACCTAAAGAAAGTAAGAGGAATTTTGC
>CADEEU010000230.1:4968-6126 GCA_902826385.1 uncultured Acidobacteriota bacterium
ATAGAAGCGCTGATTGTACTTGGCGGCGAAGGTACTTTGGCGATAGCAGAGCAATTTCATAAACGCGGTTTTCCGATCATTGGCGTCCCGAAAACAATCGATAACGATCTGGCGGCGACCGAATTGACGTTCGGGTTTATGACCGCGATCGACATTGCGACCGAGGCCCTGGACCGTTTGCACACGACGGCTGCTTCGCACGACCGCGTGATGGTGCTTGAGGTGATGGGACGCAATACGGGCTGGATAGCACTGCATTGCGGCATTGCCGGCAGCGGCGATGTGATCCTGATACCGGAGATACCTTTCTCGTTCGATTCCGTGGCCCAGAAAGTTTTGGCACGTGAAAAGGCCGGTTCGCGTTTTACGAACATCGTCGTCGCGGAAGGCGCGAAAGAGGTCGGCAAGTCCGAGATGTATTCGGACACGCGAGAACTTCGCCTCGGCGGCGTCGGCGAGTACGTGCGAAAATGCGTCGAGCAGATGACCGGAAAAGAATCTCGCTGCGTCGTTCTGGGCCACCTGCAGCGAGGCGGCAGCCCGAACGCCTTCGACCGAATGCTCGGTACAAATTTCGGTGCGTGTGCGGTCCGTGCACTTGCAAGCGGCGAGACCGGCAAGATGGTCGCCCTGCAGGCGGGCACAATCGTTACGGTGCCGCTTTCGGAAGCGTGTGCGAACATTAAGACAGTGCCGATAGACGGCCAACTCGTCAGGACGGCACGCGACATAGGCATTTCTTTCGCGGCCCCGAAGGAGGTTACGGTCTCATAAATTTTTGGTTTTTATCGGAATCATATATGGAAGCAGTAAAAAAGAAATTACAAGACGAACTAGCGGTTCTCGAGCACGAATTGCATTTCAAGCTGCCGAAAGATATTCAGCATGCAAGGGAATTCGGCGATCTAAAAGAAAACGCCGAGTACAAGGCTGCAAAAGAGCGGCAGACGATGGTGCAAGCACGCATAAGCCAGCTTCAGCAGCGGCTGATCGAGGTCGATTCGATTGACGTTTCAAAGATCCCGACCGACCGGGCCGCCTACGGTTCGACGGTCGTATTGTTCGATCTGGAAAAAGAAGAAAAGGTCACTTATAAACTTGTAACATCGGAAGAAAGCGATCCCGATAATGGCAAAATATCGACTGTTTCCCCGATCG
>CADEEU010000231.1 GCA_902826385.1 uncultured Acidobacteriota bacterium
CCAGTTTCTCCAGCGAAAATCTATTCGCGACGTTTACTGGCCGAAGGCGGCATTCGAACTTACCAACGCGACTACCGGCGAGCTTTTCCTGCCGTCTCTCTATGTAAATACATGGAAGAACTCCGACGACCAGATCCGGCTTGGCCGCAGCGTCGATTGGCGCGAGGTTGGGGATGACATTTATGTCGGCGAAGGCACGCGTGTGTTCACGATGGACGGTAAAGATAAAGCCCTGTTGGATATAAAATCGATCGAGTTTAACCACGAATAACGCTTTTAGGTGCGTTATTTAGGTATTTCGTTTAGAATGTTAAGCGTCCACAGCATATTTTCGGACTGCTAACCGCCTTTTTGCTCTAAATAAGGAGACTGTCTTTTGATGAGTGATGAGCTGCAGACACCGCCGGTAATCGATCTTGAAGTTCTGCTTCAACCGATCTCGGACGAAAGTCCGTCCGGCGAAAGCTTGCGCTATTCCGGTATTTACGATGAATTAGCGGAAGCTCGGCGCGCTGACGACGACCTTAACAAGGGCGATTGGGTAACCGAGGTAAAGGTCGCCGATTACGGCAAGGTCATCACTATCGGTGTCGATGCTCTTTCAACACAAACAAAGGACGTGCAGATCGGTGTCTGGGTTGCTGAGGCCGTGATAAGAAAGCACGGCCTGGCCGGGTTTCGCGACGGCCTGTTGATGCTGAACGGATTCCTTGAGCGTTTTTGGGAAACGCTGCACCCTGAGATCGACGAGGGCGACATGGAGGGCAGGGCAAACGCGATGTCCTGGCTGGACATTCACGGAGCCGAGGCTTTGCGTAGAGTGCCCTTTACCGGAAGTAAGGGGTATAACTTCATCGATCTGGAGAACGCCCGAAAGTACGACTTTCCAGAGTTTTCCGAAACTCAGACGCCCGAAGAACAGGCGAGGCTCAACGAGCTCAGGACGGAAGCCGAAAAAAACCGCAGCGTAACGATGTCGCATTGGAACCAGGAGCGTTCCGAAACGCGTCGGGCGGCGATGGAGGTTTTCAATCGCACGGCTGAGGAATGCCTGACGGCGTTCGGCGATCTAAACCGGCTCTGCGAGGAAAAGTTCGATCGTAATCAGACACCTGGCTTCTCGAATCTTAAAAAGGTTTTCGAAACCATAAATGAGCAGATCAAAAAACTGCTTGAAGAAAAGCGGCTTGAAGAACCCGATGAGCTCGAAGTTGAGCAAACGGCCGGGGCCAATGAGGACGGTTCCCATGAAGGTCGCGGCGACCTTTCGGTTTCAGGAGCTATAGCCAGCCGGAAAGACGCTCTTCGCCGTCTTGGCGAGATCGCGGCCTTTTTTCAAAAGACCGAACCGCACAGCCCGGTTTCTTACCTGGTGCAGCGGGCAGTAAAATGGGGCAACATGGGGCTGGAAACATGGCTGCAGGACGTTATTAAGGATCAGTCGGTACTTTTCCAGTTGCGCGAAACCCTCGGCGTAGACGGCGGCGGCAGCACCGCGTCGTCGGATAGTTGGAGCGAGCCGGCCCCGGCAGACGATGGATGGGGACAGCAATAAAAGTTTTTTTCAGCCGCGTGCGGTCAGGAGATTTATAACCTTTAGCAATTTTTTCGATAGATAAGGAGAACACGCAAATGCCTAAGAAGGAAAGCATACAACATAAGATTGACCGCATTCGTCCGCCGCGGGTGCAGATCACATACGATGTCGAGATTGGCGGAGCCATGGAGCTGAAGGAACTTCCTTTCGTGGTAGGCGTGCTCGGCGATTTTGTCGGTAAGCCTGAAGAACCGCTTCCCGGCGTAAAACAGCGAAAGTTTGTTGAGATCGATCGCGATAACTTTGACCAGGTCATGACCGGCATGAAACCGCGTCTTGCTTTTACGACCGAAAACAAGCTTCAGGACGATGGAAGTAAGATGGGTGTCGAGCTTAAATTCAACAGTATCGAAGATTTTGAGCCGGACAACATCGTCCAGCAGGTCGACCCGCTTCGTAAGCTGGTTGAAGCTCGACAAAAGCTCTCCGACCTTTTGTCGAAAATGGACGGTAACGACAAACTCGAAAGCCTTTTAAACGACGTCATCGCAAACCAGGATAAGCAAAAAGAACTGAGCGACGCGCTTGGATTAGACGGAAAGGAGAAATAACTTTATGGCCACCAAAAAAGAAACAGAAGCAGTCGTTCAGACGCAGGAGGCCGCCGGCGAAGGTAGTTTGCTCGACAAAATATTGTCGGACGGCCGAATGGCGCGTGACGAATTTCAGACTCAGCGTGCCAAGGATATGATCGGCGAATTCGTCGGTCAGATCATGTCGGGTCAACTGACCATGTCCAAAAACATGGACCTGACCATAAACTCGCGCATTGCCGAGATCGACCGGCTTATCACCTCTCAGATGAATGAGATCATGCACCATGAGGACTTTCAGAAGCTGGAAGGCTCGTGGCGCGGACTTCATCAACTTGTAATGAACTCGGAAACCAGCACAATGCTGAAGATCCGTGTCATGAGCGTCAATAAAAAAGACCTTCTCAAAGATTTCGAACGCGCACTCGAATTCGATCAGTCGGCGCTGTTCAAGAAGATCTACGAAGACGAATACGGTACTTTTGGCGGATCACCCTACGGAGCCCTGATCGGCGACTATGAGTTCGGCAACCATCCGCAGGATATGGCCCTGCTCGAGAAAATGTCGCAAGTTGCCGCCGCGGCCCACGCGCCGTTCCTAAGTGCCGCCTCCCCGGACCTTTTCGGCTGGGAAACGTATACGGAAATGACCGAAGTTCGCGATATCTCGAAGATCTTCGACCGTCTCGAATACGCCAAATGGCGAAGCTTCCGCGAGTCGGAAGACTCACGTTACGTCGGCCTTACACTGCCGCGCACGCTCGGCCGCGTTCCTTATGGAGCAGCAACCAGACCGACCGAATCGTTCCGCTTTGAGGAAGATGTTGACGGCAAGGATCATAAGAAGTATCTTTGGAGCAATGCAGCTTACGCACTGGGCACGCGGTTGACCGAAGCTTTTGCCATGCACAGCTGGTGTGTTGCCATTCGCGGCGTTGAAGGCGGCGGCCTTGTTGACGGCCTTCCGACCCACACCTTCGCTACCGACGAGGGCGAGATCGCTGAAAAATGTCCCACCGAGGTGTCGATAACCGACCGCCGCGAGAAAGAGTTTTCGGACAACGGTTTTGTGCCGCTTGTTCATTGTAAAGGAACTGACTATGCCGCATTCTTCGGCATGCAGTCCTGCAACAAAGCCAAGAAATACGACACCGACGCCGCAAACGCAAACGCGCGGCTTTCGACACAACTGCAGTACCTGTTCGCGGTGTCACGGTTTGCCCACTACTTAAAAGCAATGTGTCGCGACAAGATCGGCAGCTTTATGTCGCGTGACAATTGCGAGACCTTCCTCAACCGGTGGATTACGAACTATGTAACTCCGGACGATACGGCATCGCAATCCGTCAAAGCAAAATTCCCCCTACGCGAGGCGAGAGTTGACGTCGCCGAGATTCCGGGCAAGCCCGGATGTTATCGGGCAGTCGCCTTCCTTCGTCCGCATTTCCAGCTTGACGAGTTGTCGGTATCACTCAGGCTGGTCGCCGATTTACCGGAGCCTGCTAAGGGCTAGATACCGAAAGCAGGGGCGTACAGCCCAAGTTTTAGCCGGGCTGTACGTTTCCGGAAATTCCCACAACGATTTCTGCAAAAACGGCGCCAGCATACGTCGTATAAATGTTGCGGAAATGACCGCTGACGAGAATGACGAGACTGATCTCGGAAAGTTGAAAAACAAAAAAGAGGAAAGCTCGGATTTATAAGTGGACAAGAACTGGAGATAGAAAGGAGAAAAAAGTATATGGCAAACACCGATAATTTTTTGAAGATAGACATCCCTGGCGAAAGCGAAGACAAAGATCATAAAGGCTGGTTCGACCTTCTGCACTTTGACCTTGGCGTAACCAACAGCGGTTCAATGGCATTCGGCGGCGGCGGCGGTACCGGACAGGCAAGCTTTGGCGATATCCCGATCACGACCTATGTAGGCAAATCGTCGCCCGAGATTTTCCTGAAATGTGCCACCGGTAAGCACTTCCCTAAAGCCGAGATCCTTTGCCGCAAGGCCGGTGATCAGCCGATGGACTACATGAAGATCGAACTGACGGACGTGATGATCACAAGCTATCGCGTCAACCCCGGCCACGGCAGTGACCTGCCGACCGAAAGCTGGAGTCTCGATTACGCGAAGATCGACTACTCCTATCAGGCACAGGGACCGGATGGTAAAGGACTTGGCTGGGTTAAGAAGGGTTACAACGTCAAGACCAACGACGTTTCCTAGTATTTCGCTTCGGCCTCAAAAGCCGCGGCATTTACAAAAGGCAACGCTTTCACAAAACACTCGCTTGCGAAACGGTTTCGATTGTAAGATCGGAACCGTTTCGTCACTGACTAAGGGTTTTCAAAGAAGATTCATCGATGTCCAGGCTCGATCACCAAATTAAAATTACGCCCTCGGTCCTGGATCGCCTGCTTGATTACGACCCGCAAACTTCGACAGAGGCCCCGCGATCGCAGTCACAGTCGCTGGCCGATCTGAAGATATCGATCAAACGGGACCTGGAATGGCTTTTAAATACGCGACACAACGGCGTTGAAATAGCGGAAACGCTGGAAGAACTTAACGAATCGCTCGCTGTTTACGGTTTGCCCGATTTGACCAGCCTAAGCGTAAACAGCAGCACCGAACAGAGTCGACTGGCAAAATCGCTCGAGAACGCGATTCGCATTTTCGAGCCACGATTTATAAACGTTAAGATCTCGCTCGAACCGATCGACAATACCGACCGTCAGCTGAAGTTCCGGATCGAGGCACACCTCGATATCGAGCCGATACCTGAACCGGTAAGCTTCGATACTGTCTTACAGGTCGGAAGCGGCGAATTTGCTATAAAGGGCTCTTAAAACACCGGCCCGACCGGGGAATAGAATTCTCTTTAATGTATGCGTGATGAGCTTTTAGGGTATTACGAGCGTGAGCTTATATTCCTCCGCCGCATGGGCGCGGAGTTCTCGAAAAAATATCCAAAAATCGCGGCCCGCCTGCACCTTGACGAAGAAAAAGTTGAAGACCCGCACGTCGAACGAATGATCGAGGCCTTCGCTTTTCTGGCCGGACGCGTCGGTCTGAAGCTGGACGATGAGCTTCCGGAAGTCACGGAGTCATTTATAAACCTCCTGTATCCGCACTATCTGGCGCCGATTCCTTCGATGGCGGTTGCCGAATTTTCGTTCGGTTCTTCGACAGATAAGCTGACGGCGGTCCAGAAGCTCGAACGCGGTGTAAGGCTTAATTCCCGTCCGGTCGACGGAACTCCGTGCAGGTTCAGAACGGTGTTTGACGTCGATCTCGCCCCGCTTCAATTGGAATCCGCCGCTCTCGAATCCGAAGCACCGAAGGACGCCCGCGGACTTTACGCCAATTGCCACATACGGCTGAGCATGCGGTGCTTTGGCGACGCAAATTTGTCCGAGATGACAGTCGGGGCAGGAAATAACCGTCCTAAATCCCTGCGTTTTTATCTGAACGGCGATCCGCAGCTTGTCTTCCCGCTTTACGAGATCATTTTTAATCACGCGGTTTCGGTCGAGTTTCGTCCAAAGGAGGCTCCCGACCTCGGACATAAAACGCTGAAGTCCTTCAGCAACCTGCAATTAAAGCCGCCGGAGCCGATCTTTATTCCGGCAAGCGAAGCTATTCGACAGGTCGGTTTTAGGGAAGAAGAGGCTATCCTGCCGTTTACCAAACGTTCATTCGCCGGTTACCGGCTTTTGTCGGAGTATTTCGCGTTTCCGTACAAGTTCCTTTTCGTGGACCTTTTCGGCCTGGACCATGCGATTGGAGCAAATTTCGGCAGTCATTTCGATATTATTATTCATTTGAGGGACGTGACGCCGCCGATCGCACCTATCGTCGCGGACACCTTCAAAATGGGCTGTTCGCCGATCGTCAATTTGTTCTCGCGTCTCGCCGACCCAATTTATCTGTCGCAGCAAAAATACGAGTACCAGGTGATTGCCGACGTTCATCGTCAAAC
>CADEEU010000232.1 GCA_902826385.1 uncultured Acidobacteriota bacterium
CAGCGAGTCACCGTTCCAGCGTTCCGGATTTCTGACTATACCGTTCGTTTCCGCCGGAAGCTCGATTCCCGTTCGCTTGCCGAAACCGAAATTCTGCAGCGTTTGATAAAAGCCGTCCTTGCCGACACGCATACCGGTCTTGATGGCGCAAACGTTGCTGGAATGTGCAAAAGCCTTTGCGTAATTTACTCGCCCGATGGCGTGCGAATCGCTAAATCTGTGTCCGGCAACCTCGATCGAACCGTTGCCGCTGTCGATCTCACCTTCGGGCGTGATCATCTTGCGTTCGAGCGCCGAGCTGTACGTGATCAGCTTAAATACCGATCCCGGCGAATAAACTAACTGCACGGCCGCGTTCGAAAGGTTCTCGTGCGTGATATCGTTCAACCTGTTCGGATCGAACGTCGGATGATTTGCCAGGGCAAGAATCTCGCCGGTCTTGTTGTCGATCACGATCGCCATTCCCGACTTTGCCTGCGAGTTCGAAACCGCTTTTGCCAAGGCCTGTTCGACCATGAACTGGACCGGCATGCTGATCGTCAGCACGACGTCTTTCGGCGGCTCTTTTTCAGACACCGCTTCGTCATAAACGCGCCCTAACCTGTCGCGTTCCTGCACTTTCTTAATGACCGCACCATACAGAATGTCGTTCTGCGATTGTTCGATTCCCGCCTGTCCGATGCCGTCGTTATTACTAAACCCAATGACGTGCGCGGCCAGCGTTTGATACGGATAGCTCCGCCGCTGGTCCTCACGCCAGTGCAGGCCGTCAAAATTCGGCGTGTCCGCTTTTTTTACCGACGGATTGTCGAGCGCCTTATTTATCCTTTGGACCGCTTCTTCCTCAAGACCTTTTGCCAGCGGAACAAATCTTCGCTCGTCCGATTTCGCTTCAGCAAGCTGTGCGGCAAGATCTTTTTCTTTTACTCCGAGAACTTTTGCGATCGCTTTGGCCGACGCTTTTGTGTCGTTCATTTTTGTCGGATCGGCATACAGCGTCTTGACCCGAACGCTCATCGCAAGTGCCCGGCCGTTGCGGTCGAATATCGTACCGCGCGGCAGCTTGCTTTTCTTTATATCGAGACGCTGGCCGGCCGCGCGCTCCTTCAGCCATTCGTGTTTCGTTACCTGAAGATGCACCAGACGAACGCCGATGCCGCCCATCCACAGAACAAGCACGGCCACGATCAGCATGAATCGCGTAAACGCGACCTGGCGCGAATTTACTTTTTTTGTTTGCTTTACTCGCGTTGCCATTGCCAGCCTCTATCTTTTTGTGGTCGCTTTTTTCGCGTCGGGTTTTGCGGATTTAGCTTTCGTTTTCTCGCCGCTTTTCGGTTCGGCCTTTGCCTTCTTTTCAGGCATCGGCTTTTCGGCCGCGGGCTTTTTGGTAATTTCGACCTTCGACGCGAGGCTGGCCGGACGCTGATACGCCGTCCGCGTAACGCCTGACGGCAACACCTCGCTGCCGCGAGTTTCAAGCGCGACCGCCTTGATCAGCATTGGCGCGTCGGTTTTCTTTTGCGGAGTTACGGAAGCTTGTACAACGAGCGGCGATTCGCCGGCCTCGACAAATCCAAAGTTCCGCGCGGTTTTCGTCATCTCTATCGGTGATGATGCAACCTCTCGCGCCAGCGTCAGCCGACGGTTCTCCGTTTCCAGGTCCTCAAGCTGCTTTCGCAGTTTCGAGTTTTTCATTCCAAGATCCATCGACACAAAATGCTGTCGAGCGGCGAGTAGAAAACCGGCTGCGATCACACAGCCGCAAATTGCGATGACGACGAGATAGCTCCACGGCAGGGTTCCGATCCCTTTATTAGAGAGATTGGTTGGGCGGGCTCTTCGAGCGGTTCTGTTTCTCATATGGTTGGGGTTCCTATGGGCTAAGTTTGACTGGCTATCCTTCGTACTACCCTAAGCTTTGCGCTTCGGGATCTTGGATTCTTTTCTAGCTCGTCATCGCCGGGCGTTACCGGTTTTTTCGTGACGATCTCAATGATCTTTTTCGCTCCGCAAACACATTGCGGAATTCGCGGCGGGCAAAAGCATTTGCCCGCAAGTTTCTGGAACGTCCGTTTGGCGATGCGGTCCTCAAGTGAGTGAAACGTAATCACCGCCATTCTTCCGTCAATTTTCAAAAGGCCGACGCTGTCGATGAGGAACTGTTCCAGTATTTCAAGCTCGCCGTTCACGGCGATCCTCAATGCCTGAAACGTGCGCGTCGCGGGATGAATTTTTTCTTTCGGGCTGCGCTTTACCGATCTTTCGACCAGCTCGACAAGCTGCTTTGTCGTTGTGACCGGCTCGCCCTTTTCTCTTTTTTCAACAATCCGTCGTGCTATCCGTCGTGAGAATCGTTCTTCGCCGTATCTATATATAATGTTTGCAATTTCAACCTCGGGCAGACTGTTGAGCATCTCGGCGGCGGTCGGGATGTCTTCTGCCGGGTTCATCCGCATGTCGAGCGGTGCGTCGAACCTAAAACTAAAACCACGCGTCGGGCTGTCGATCTGCAGCGATGAAACCCCGAGATCGGCGACGATGCCACTGGCGAAATCGATATCCAGATCGGCGAGAACTTTTTTTATCCCGGCAAAGTTCGAATTGATTAGCGTCATTCGCTCCCCGAACTCGCTCAGGCTTTGCCCGGCAAGTAACAGAGCCGACGCGTCTTGGTCAATGCCGACTACCCGCGTCTTCCCGGCCCGTTTCAGGATTTCTCTCGAGTGGCCGCCTAAGCCCAGGGTCGCATCGACGTAAGTGCCGTCGTTTTTCACATCCAGAAGATCGACCGTCTCTTTTAAGAGAACCGTCTCATGAATGTTTTCTGGATCATTTTCGGCCATTTCAAAGAGCCGTGACAATTTGACACACTCCTAGCGTCGGGTTTTCGCCCGCCATTTGTCTGAAACCCTGCCTGTTTACGGATTTAATGCGAGTAAAAGTCCCTAACAGTAACACTTGCCGTGTTTACCGACGCTTGTCATTTTCGCATTATTAGAGCTTTTTGATTTGGGGGATGCGCTTAACTGTTTAAACACTATCTTTAGCTATCGTCCCCTCTCCATCACGTTTTTGAAGCGATCCATTGCTAAGAAGCATAATAAGCCCAACGCGAAAAGCTTGTCAAGAATAAAGTGCTTAAAATACAAACTAATCAGGTGTTTAATTATTAACGTCGGCTTTTAGACGGTCGGAAGGCTTGATTTGCGGATTTTAGTTTCTCTTGAAATTGCGATAAAGTCTAATATTTCCAGCGATTATGGACACCGTTCTGGTACAGCTTATAGCTTTCGGAATCATAGCGGCACTAGCCAATGTGCTGGGCGGCCTGGTCATTTTTCCGTCCGCTATACACGAAGGGTACAAGCGGTCGCTAAAATATTTGCTTGCCCTCGGTGCGGGGTTCATGCTTGCCGTAACGTTCTTTGAGATCGTGCCCAAGACGATACTGCTTTGGCAAAAGACGCACCCCGAAACGGCGGACAACCTGTACTTGCCGATGCTGCTGCTTCTTGCGGGCTATCTGTTGACCCAATTTTTCGAGCACACGATCGCACCGCATTTTCATTTAGGCGAAGAGGTCCACTCGCACGAACTGATAACGACACGATCCGCCTATTCCGGTGTAGGCGGGCTTTTGATCCACACTTTTTTCGACGGCGTATCGATCGCCGCGGCTTCGCAAATTGACTCACGGATCGGCCTTCTGGTGTTCGTCGCCGTATTCCTTCACAAATTTCCCGAAGGATTTACGATCGGTTCGATGATCGTCGCGGCCGGCAAGGGCCGTCGTGAGGTGCTGATCGCCACCTCACTGATAGGAGCGGCAACGTTGATCGGCGTGATTGTGTTCTACGTGATCGGCACGCAGTTCAATTCACTCGTGGCGTACGCTTTACCGCTGGCCAGCGGAGTCACGCTCTATGTTGCCGCGAGCGATCTGATCCCGGAGGTCAATCATCACGGAGGTAAACGGCCGCTGGTTTCCTTGTCGGTATTCGCGGGCGTGGCGCTTTTTTTCGGAATACACTTCCTTGTGCACGAGTTGGTGGGCGGGTGACCTGTCCTACGGACTAAAAACTTTTTTGCAACAAATCCGCACACAGTTCGTTATTAACTTGCGGAGGTAGATTAGAACAATGCGTGAACCTATGGTTGCCGGAATTTTGAGTCTCTTGATTCCGGGTATTGGACAAATTTACAACGGCAGAATACTCATCGGTATTTTATGGCTGGTTTTGACAGGGGTTTCGTGGATCGGATCCGCGGGACTTCTGGGTTGGGTGGTCCATCTGATCTCTGCATGGTGTGCTTACAGCTATGCAAAGGACAACCCCGTCCGCAGTTAAAATTTCTTCGCACAATCCTCCTTTTAAGCCCGGCGAAAAGCGACGCCGGGCTCTTTTTGTTTTCAGAATCGTGCTTAATTAAGTAAACTGGCTTTTTACCAAACCTCTACCCTATGGCCCCGATAGTAAAAGAAGGCTTCCCTTTTGTCTTAGCTCCGATGATTGCGGCGATGATCGCGGCCTACTTCGGACTGTGGTTTGTGGCATTGTTTTTCGTATTGATTGCGGCCTTTATGGCGTATTTCTTCCGCGATCCGTTCCGCACGCCGCCGGATGAGAAAGACATAGTCGTGTCCGCCGCCGACGGTCGAGTCACCAGAATCGACGAAACGGAAGCCGGAAAAACCATCAGCGTTTTTCTTTCGCCCCTTGACGTGCACATAAACCGGTCCCCGATTTCAGGCACAATCACGAAAGTCGAATATATCCGCGGCAAAAAAGCCCCGGCAACAAGCAACGAAGCGAGTTTTACGAACGAGCGAAATTCAATTACCATCCAAAATGACAAGCTTACGGTTGTTTGTACGCAGATCGCGGGGATCGTCGCCCGTCGCATTGTGTGCTGGCCGACAACTGGCGACAGTCTTGCATTGGGCGAGAAATACGGCCTGATAAAGTTCAGCTCGCGCACCGACGTTCTGCTTCCGTCTTCCGCGACGATTACCGTCAAGATCGGCGACAGGGTTGTTGGCGGTCAAACGATCATCGCAAGGTACTGACCTTGCCGCTTAATGGAAACCGAAGAACAAAAACCTGCTCATAAGGGCATTAAAAAAGGCCTTTACGTAATACCGACCGCGTTTACGGCGGCGAATGTCGGGATGGGCTTTCTCGCGGTCATTTATTCGATCCGCGGTTTCCAAATCGTCTCATCAAATCCCGCCGGAGCGTCAAGCTACTTTAATTACGCGGCTGTCGCGATTGGTCTGGCCATTTTGTTCGATACTCTCGACGGACGCGTGGCCCGGATGACCAGGACCGCTACCGAGATCGGTGTTCAGTTCGATTCGCTCGCCGATGTTCTAACCTTTGGCATTGCCCCAATTGCGCTTATCTTTAGCTGGGGAATCGCGTCGGTCTATCCGGAAAGCAGCGGGCAATATCAACTCGGCGTTTTCCTGCTGTTCATGTACCTGATGTGCGGTGCCTTTCGGCTGGCCAGATTCAATCTTCAGTCGACGCGCCCGCGCGTGTTGGCTGAAGGAACGCCCAAATTAGACAAAAAGAACTTCGTCGGGCTTCCCATTCCGCCGGCGGCCGGGCTGATGGCCTCGATCGTACATTTTGCACCGATGCCGCTCAGTGCTTACGGTGACGGGCCGAGCAAGTTATACAGTTCGCTGATTATGGTACTGATCGCCTGTCTGGGCATTCTAATGGTCAGTACGCTTCGTTATGCAAGCGGCAAATCGATGGGCACGGGCCGCCGGAACCTTTATCTGGTGCTCGTAATTGCGGCGGTCGGCATGCTTGTCTGGCTTTATTCTAACTACGTTTTGCTGATCCTTTCCTTAGGCTATGTTTCGCACGGGGTTATCTGGTATGTCCTGAGCCTGCTCCGACCTCGACCCGCCAAGGTCGACGCCGAGGCGTAAGTTTATCTCAACTAAACAACTTAAGTAGAATGGTTTCTGCGACGGGCTTCCGAGATCGGTATCGGTGCGGACGCGGGATTGTACGCGCGGCGTTTTTGCCACTCCGGGAGTTCGACGTCATCGTCGTAATCTTCGCGACACGCTACTAT